>JANXCD010000075.1 GCA_025060305.1 Armatimonadota bacterium
TTGGCTGGTAGCCAACTGCCGAAGGCATACGACCCAAAAGTGACGAAACTTCCGTTCCTGCTTGAGCAAACCTGAAGATGTTGTCAATGAAGAGCAGGACATCCATTCCTTTGACATCACGCCAATATTCAGCCATCGTCAATGCTGTCAAGCCTACTCTCAATCTTGCACCTGGCGGTTCGTTCATCTGTCCGAAAACGAGTATGGTTCGGTTAATGACGCCTGAATGCTTCATTTCAAGCCAAAGGTCATTACCTTCACGAGTTCTTTCGCCGACACCTCCAAAGACAGAAATTCCGCCGTGAGCCTTTGCTACATTGTGGATAAGTTCCATGAGAAGAACAGTTTTGCCTACCCCTGCGCCTCCAAACAAACCGATTTTGCCACCACGAGGGAACGGGACGAGCAAATCCATAACCTTGATGCCAGTTTCAAGTTGCTCTGAGACAGTGCCTTGCTCTTCAAACTGAGGTGCTGGTCGGTGTATTGGCCAATAATCATCGGCTTCAATAGTCTCCAACTCATCAATCGGATTGCCACACACATCAAAAAGACGACCCAAAGTTTTTTCACCGACAGGAACTTTTATCGGACCGCCAGTATCGTAAACTAGCATCCCTCGCCTCAAACCATCAGTGAAGTCCATCGCAACAGTCCTGACAATATCATCGCCAAGGTGCTGCTGAACTTCAAGCACTAAAGGTGGGTTGCGGCTGTTATCTGCGACAATCAAAGCGTTCAAAACTTCAGGCACTTTCCTATCTGGAAATTGAACATCCACCACGACACCCATGATTTGCACGATTTTGCCGACCCTATCGGTCAAAGGTCTTAAACCTGTATGGACTTCAATTGAAGTTTCAACTTGAGCCATTCAAATTGCACCTCCGTCGCCATTTGGGAACTAACATGAGTAGTCAAACTTTTTCAACTGACGGAAAGCCAATGCTTCATTCTGTCACAAGGTTTCGTTAGTGTTCAGGCACCTGATAGTTTCAAACTTGTCCTTTGATTATCCTTTCAATGTGTTGAGCGGTATCCCTAACCATCTGGTCTGACGCCCAACGATATGGTGGCAACTCCGCAGTGAGCCAGCCATCATAGCCGATTTCGTGAAGCGCTTTTATCACTTCACGCCAATTAACATCGCCTTGCAAAAGGTAAACAAAGCGGTGCTCACCAACTACGAAATCTTTGACATGGACTCGCTTTATCCGCTTTCCGAGCAATCTAATCCATTGTTGGGAGAAGCCGTAAGCTAGTATGTTTCCGACATCAAAATAAGCGCCGATAAGCCCATCTCCGTCAGAGTTGGCTTTAGCGTTCAGTTCGTCAATGTAAGCAGCAAACTCAAGGGGCGATAGCAAAAAGCGATTCCAGACATTTTCAATCCACATCTGCACGCCTAACCTCTTGGCGATGGGTATCAGTTGGGTTAGCGATTGCATTGAAAGTTCCCAAGCAGTTTTGTAATCCGTTGCTTCGTTTACAACTGCTGGGACAACGAGCACACCTTCAGCACCCATGACGGCAGCAAAGTTGAGTGCTTGTTCAACGCCTTCAATGGCTTTCTTGCGGGTTTCATCGTCGGGAGCAGAAAGAGGGAATTGCCAATGCGTTCCGCACATGAGGCTGTGGACAACTAAACCATGCTTTTCAGCCAAAACCTTAACTTGCTTTGCTTCTTCCTCGCTTTCTGGATGATGGGACTCAAAGCCGTCATAACCTGCATCTTTAATGAGCGCAATCCGCTTTTCCAAATCCCAATCTGGCACGACGCACCCAAGACAAATACCCTTCTTCATCCTAAATCACTCCCCTGTTTTCAAGTTTCACTACATTACCGAGTTGAAAATTATAACTCAAATGTTTGTGTTAAGGAACCTGCTTGGTGAGCACAAGTCAAAAACTGACGGTGCGAGCGAAAGTTAAGCAGCAAACTTCTTTTGCGCCCGCTTTTTTGAGAACCTTTGAGCATTCGTTGAGGGTTGCTCCTGTTGTCATGACATCATCAACGATGACCACCACCAAGCCCTTTACAGTTTGCTTTTGCGTAACTTCAAAAGCGCCTTTGACATTTTCCCATCTCTCTTTTTCGCCCAATTTGGCTTGCGGCTTCATAGGACGAATTTGGGCAAGCAAATCGGTTGAGACTGGAATGTCATGAACCTGACCGACAACTTCTGCAAGCAAAGCAGCCTGATTGTAACCCCTTTCCCGCTGGGTTTTAGGATGAAGGGGGACAGGAACGAGAATATCTGGGCGACGCCAAGGCGATGGCAACAAACCATTTTCGCCTTTAAGAGCGAAATCTAAAACTTCTGCCATAAGTTCACCCATAGGTTGAGCCAATCTTGGTTTCCGTTGAAATTTAAGGGCGTGAACAGTCTCACGACCTAAACCCTCATAAATGACGGCTGAACGAGCATAATCAAACTTGTATTGACCTTGAAGGCACAAACCGCAAAGGGGAGAAGTCTTTGCATTAGGGTCAAAAGGTCTACCACACCAACGACAATAAGGTTGTGAAAGCAAAAACCATTTATCTCTGCATTCCTGACAAATTTCGCCATCGCAAAACCTATCGCAAACACCGCAACGAGGCGGATAGAGCAATTTCAAAATCCGCTCAACCAAGTTGCTCTGCTTCAATATCTCCTCACCTTCTTTGCATGGACGAAACGAAAAATGACAGTAACACAGCAAATGACATAAAGATGGTGTTTGGAAAGTCCGCCAAAATTTTTTTGGGCAAATTTTTATGCGACACTAACTTCCAAATCACATAGGCTGACAACCTGAGGAGAATTTTGTCCCAGTTTCAAAGTTAGGGTCAAGGTTCAACTTCAACCCTACACTTTCGCAGTAATTTTTGCCACAATTTAACTTCACGGAGGTGTTCAACATGCGTGAACGGATTTTGATTACAGGACCGTGCGGACGAGTAGGCACGAAAATCGTTCCCCTTTTGAGGGAATATTTTGCCCTCAGGCTTTTTGACATTCAACCGATGCAACCAGAAGGCGATGATGAAGTAATTCAAGGCGATATTAGGGATTTTGATTCTGTCAAGAAAGCATGTGAAGGCGTCAAGGCAGTGCTCCATTTAGCAGCAGTTTCCGATGAAGACGATTTTTACACTCGCTTGCTACCGATGAATTTGCTTGGTGTTTACAATGTCTTTGAGGCTGCTCGTCAAGCAGGAGTGCAGAAGGTCATATTTGCGAGCACTTGTCAAACCATTCTCGGCTATCCTGAAGATTGGACTGACCCGAAGGTTTGGATTACGCCTGAGATGCCTGTAAGACCTATCACTGTTTACGCTTGCACGAAGGTTTTCGGCGAAGCACTTGCCCGCTACTATGCCGACAAATTTGGGATGTCAATGATTTGCATCCGAATTGGTTGGTTTCTTTCTTACGATAACGAATCGCTCCGAAAGCACCAATGGGTGCTTTCCATGTGGTGCAGTCCAAGGGACTTGACGCAATTGGTTGTCAAGAGCATTAACAGCGATATTCGGTTTGCTATTTTCTTTGGCGTTTCTAACAACCCAAAACGCTTTTGGGACATAAGCAACGCTCAGCAACTTATCGGCTATGAGCCTCAAGATAACGCTGCAGATTACTTTGTAGGAGAGGAGTGAACAAAATGCCAGAGTTGAGACAAGATTATGCCACGAAGGAGTGGGTTATCATTGCAACAGAAAGGGCAAAGCGACCTCACGATTTTTTGAAGGGTCGTCCAGAGCCAACGCCATTACCTTCCTATGACCCTAAATGCCCCTTTTGCCCTGGCAATGAGTATATGACACCTCCCGAAACTTTCGCCATTCGTGATGGGACTTTGCCTGATGCTTCAGGTTGGCTTGTTAGGGTTGTTCCTAATAAGTTTCCAGCACTTATTCCCAATGGTCGTCCCCGAAGGTCAAGGTCTGGTCTTTACCTTCGCATGGAGGGAATTGGTCATCACGAAGTTGTTATAGAATCGCCAGAACACGATAAAACTTTGGCTCTTTTATCACAATCGCAAGTTGAAGGTGTTGCCAAGGCATATCGCTCAAGATACCAAGCCTTAAATGCCAATCCTGCTAACGAACTGGTGCTCATCTTCCGCAATCAAGGTGAAAAGGCAGGAACTTCACTCATACATCCTCATTCTCAAATTGTTGCCACACCTATTGTTCCTGTCCCTATAAGGCGTGTTCTATATGAGGCTGAGCGCCATTATGATGCTATGGGGCGATGTGTTTTTTGTGACATCTTAGAGCATGAACTTGATTGCGGCGAGCGAATTGTTTGCGAGAACCAACACTTTGTCGCCTTTGTGCCTTATGCTGCTCGTGTCCCTTTTGAAGTTCACATTTTGCCTCGCTATCATCAAGCCTCCTTTGGCGAATTTCCTGATGAGCAGATAAGTGACTTTGCTGCCATTTTGAAACTTGTGCTTTGCAAACTTTACTTTGGTTTGAAAAATCCCGATTACAACTTTGCCATCATCACTGCTCCCCACTACTCGCAAGGTGACCCTCACTTCCATTGGCACTTGAAAATTTTGCCGAGGTTAACAACAACTGCAGGCTTTGAAATCGGTTCTGGAATGTATATCAATGTCTCTTTGCCCGAAGAAAATGCTAAATTTTTGAGGGAGTGTGAAGTGCCTCAAGAATGATGAAAACGGTGAGGCGGTTTCTTTTGCTTTGTTTTGGTTTGTCGTTGATGATGATGTTTCAAATGATGTTAATGCCTAAGTGGTTACCAATCGGTTTTATGCCAGATTTTCCACTTTTGATAGTTTTGCTGGTCAGTTTCTGGAAGCCAAACGCCTTTGGTTTTTGGTTGGGTTTGCTTTTGGGTTCGTTTCAAGGATGGTTGCATGGAACTGGATGGTGGGCTTTTGCCCTTTCAAGAGGCTTCGCTTCAACCTTTGCCAGTTGGCTGAGAGTCCGATGGCTTTGGCAAAGCCCACTTGCGGCGGGTTTTTGTGCTGCTTTGGGCACTGTTTTCGCTGAGATTTTATTGGCTCTCTTTCTCACTCTTTCTGAAAGAAACCTGTCACCTTTTGTGCTGCTTCCAATGATTGTTGCTTTTGAAATTCCTTTCAATGCCCTTTTCGCCTTCGCAATTTCTCATATTGCACAGATGAGGAGGTTAGCAGTGTGAAGTTTTGCCAGCCAGTTTTTGTAACTTTAGTCTCGCTGGTTCTATTGGGACTGGCTCAAACTCAAGAAAGATGGTTGTTGCGATTTTCCCTTCGTGAAGGCTCAGTCTTAAATTGGCACACCAAAATGATTACGAAAATTTTTGTTAACAAGCAATCTGAACTTGAATTGACAGAAATTTGGTTGCGAGAACGGATTGAGCAAATCAAACCAAACGGAAACTTAGTCTGGTCATCACAAGTTACAAGGTGCATCATGAAGGGAGAGGTCATACCGCCATCGCAGTTTGAAGTCACAGTTTCAGAGTTGACTCCCTTGGGTTACCCCGCAAAGCCAATGACAATCCCTCCACCTTCTCTGGAACAGTTTGATGACTGGCTATTTGACCTTTTTGGTGGCATAGGACTTGTTTTGCCTGCGACTGAAGTGAGCATCGGGGATAGTTGGCGACAACAAATTTCAGTCGGATTGAAACCGCCCAATGAACCGAGGCGATTGACGGTAATTTATCGCCTTGAAGGTAAAGAGAAGGTAGGCGAAAAAGAATGCTTGAAAATTTCAGTGCAACTTCAATCGCCAGTTAAGTTAGCATGGCAATTCAAAGATGCATCAGTTGTGATAACTGGTGGCGCTAAACTTGAAGGTGCTTTTTGGTTTGACCTATCGCTTGGTTCAGTCAGGCAACGAAAAATTAGCCTCTCCATCAATTACACTTTGGAATCAGAAAGATGGGACGGATTTCAGTTCGTCCAAAAGACGAATTATGTCAATCAAACGACAGAAGTTGAGGCTAAGTTGCTATCGCCAAAATGAACGAGGTGAAAGCAAGATGTGTCTTGCTGTTCCCGCTTTGGTGGTTGAAATCCTTGAAGAAAACCAAACAGCAAAGGTTGAAATAGGTGGCGTTCGCAGAAACATTAGCCTTGCTCTCCTTGATGATGTCAAAGTTGGCGATTGGGTGTTAGTTCATGTCGGCTTCGCCATCCAAAAGGTTGACGAAGGAGAAGCAGAACGAACACTTGAACTGCTAAGACTGCTCGGACAACCTTACGAAGATGAGTTGAAGGCTATAAGTGAAAGTGAGGACAAAGAGTGAATTGGTTTTTGAGTATGGAGCGATTGAATTAATGACCCTTTAATTGCCTTTCCTCTTCTTCTGGAATTTTGTGCAGGTAGCATCAATCTCAAAACTCTCATTTTTGCTTACTGCCTTTCTGGAAAAGTTAATTCACTTCCACCTGCTCGCTCCGCTATCAAGTTTGACGCAACCAAAAGACATTTCGTCACTCAACCAGTCCGATGGCAATTTCGCCTTGACCAGCAGCAGGCGGCTCACGAGCCGTTATGTTCACTCTTGGGTTTCCTATCAACCTAATCCTGAAAGCAATAATCATGCTGTCTTGAAGATTTGAGTTCCCTTCAAAGTGAACGAGAGCATTAGGGGCATAAATTGTGCCAGAAATATCCAAGTTGCCGTTGCCAGAGAACCAAAGAGGTTGAGTGTTTGTGGCTGGTTGGAAAATAGTTATGCCTTCGTAAACTCCGCTTGTCGGCGGTGAAAGTTGTAAAGTGCCGTTACCCTGAACTTGAATTTGTCCACTTTCATTGTAAAGCAATACTCCATCGCCTTTAACTCTTCCATTGCCACTAATTAAAAACCCTCCGCGCAAAATGTAAATTCCTGGCTGCAAAATCACTCTTGCGTCGCCTTCAACTCGGATCGGTCCTGTGTAGACTCCAGGCTGTAAAGTTGCCGAAGAGTTTCCACCTATAGTTTGTCCAGGAAAAACAGGCAAACCGCTGGTAGATGGCGGAGGAAGTGATGCCAACGGGTCAGGAACTGGGGCTTGACCTGTCAAAGGTGTGGGCGTGACTGAAGCGTTACCTTGAGTTTGGTAATTGCCGACAACGAAAATTTGAGAGGCTGAGACAGAAGGACTGCCTTGAGCGTAAAGGGCGTCGCTGGCTCTTGAGTTGACGTGAATTGATCCGTTGGAAACGACCATCCTTGCGTTGCCTTCAAGGAACAGGGCTCTCCCACCATCAGGGTCAAGGACGACAAGACCACGAGCAATTGCTGATCTGCTGCCTATTGCTGTCGCTTTCGCACAAACGCGAATTTGCCCTACCCCAAAAACCCTTGCGAAAAATAGGCTGACAACTCTACAAGCCTTGACATTGATTAAGTTCTGACTCGGTGATGGGTCTCCAACACGCTGATATGGTGTCGTTACATGGACTGTATCATCGCCAATTCGGTAACAGATTGTCGTCGGTTGTAAGTCTGGGTCGTTTGATGGACAAGTTATTATTGAAGGCGTAGGTGGCGCAATTCGGAAATTTTCACCGTAGTTTCTCGCATAGGTTTCAGTGGCTTTTTGCCTTGCTGACGCGTGGTTAGGTAATTCTTGAGCGCCTGCAAGGGCAGAAGCATCAACGAAGTTTTTCAATTGGCTTCTCACAAAGTAAATCACGCCCCAATCTATCGCCAACGCTGCAGTTGCCAACAAAGCGAACATAACGAGTGCTGTTAAAATCATTGAAGCCCCTTGTTTCTTTCCGTTCATCTTCGGCTCACCATCCTTAAAGGAACTGTTAGACTATTTATGCCACGATTTCATTATGCCACGATTTCACCTTAAATCATGTGACAAAATGCACAACAGAAGTTTGTTTTGATTTCAAGGCTGGATTGCGACTTTTCATCAGCCATTTGCTCTAAACTTACAGGTGTCAAAATTTTCGCCAGCGAAAGAACTGCTGAAACGCTCGCTGTCTCATTTGCTGGAATCAAAAAGCAAGAGCGATTTGAGTTGACTTGAATCTCATTTAGCGTTCTTCACCTTTCTTCCAGAATTTTGCTTTGCAAAACCGCTTGAGTTTGAGCCTGCCTGTAGGCTTTCAATCTTTCCCGAATTTCTGGATATTTGTTACCCAAGATGGCTGTCGCCAGCAAGGCTGCATTGATTGCGCCTGCTCGCCCAATAGCCAAAGTTCCCACTGGAACACCGGCAGGCATTTGAACGATTGAAAGCAGCGAGTCTAAACCGTTCAATGCAGCGCTGGGAACAGGCACTCCCAAGACGGGCAAAACCGTTTTTGAAGCAGTCATGCCAGGCAAATGAGCCGCTCCACCAGCGCCAGCGATGATGACTTCTATGCCACGCTCCTCAGCAGTTGAAGCATACTCAAACATCCAATCAGGTGTCCTGTGAGCGCTGACGATGCGAACTTCGTAAGGGACACCCAAATCTTTGAGGGTTTCCGCTGCATGTTTCATTGTCTCCCAATCAGAAACACTGCCCATGATTATGCCCACCAAAGGTCGCTCGGAAACCATTCGCACTCACCTCCGAAAGAAGACAACTTGAGCACGCAAAATTGTGTCGCAAAGGTTGACCGATGTTACACTGTTTCAGGTGATGCTCAAATGGTTTGGCTTGTCGCTTTTTTGTGTGGAGCAATCGTGATGGTTTTGGAAATTGCAGGCGGAGCAAGGATTTTGACCCCTCACTTTGGAAGTGGCGCCATCACTTGGGCAAGCGTAATTAGCGTTTTCCTTGCAGGTTTGAGCATCGGTTACTTTCTCGGTGGCACAATAGCCGACAAATTCCCTACACCAAACGGATTGGGAATTTTGCTAATT
>JANXCD010000076.1 GCA_025060305.1 Armatimonadota bacterium
AACTTTCTGGCAACTTGCTTTGGCATCGGCTTCAAACTCTGGCTTAGATTTGACAACCCTTTACGAAGAGCCTGCCGATTTTCCGCCGACCAGTTGGCTCAACTTTCAAGTTTGGCGTTCCCTTGACCAAATTTGGGTTGGTGTTGACGGTGACTTAGTTGCAAGCGTCAAAGACAATCGCTTCGGACAAGGTCAAGTTATTATCTGGGTTGAAACTGGCGATTTGCCTTTGCCTTTGATCAAGCCAGTCAAGATAAACCGCTGGTGGTGCGCTCACTTGTCTTCCGAAATTGAAACTTTTTCACCTTTCCCTTCTTTGGTTGGTCGTTGGGTTTCAAAACTTGATTCTTGGTTACTTCAAGCCGAAAAGAAAGAGATGTCAGCCGTCGCAATCTTGGGGGCAACCGAATTGCCATCTTGGTGGGTCACAGATGTCAAGTGGCATGAAGAGCCAATGGGGCTGATCTTCGGCTGGCTAAACGAAAAGCATTACAACCTGCTTCGGTTACAACCTGAAGGGAATGTTCCGATGCTTTTCTCAAAAGCCTTTTTGGAAATCGTGGCGGTAAGGGACAATCAAGAACAAGTTCTGGACAGGTTTGGTCTGATTTTGAAAAAGGACGGGTCATACAGATTGGCGCTGCAACTGACGGAAAATTTCGTCACTGGGTTCATCAACGGCATGGCGGTTGCGAATGCTCGTGTTGTTCCTGTCGGGAAAGTGGGTTTGTGGGCGAAAAAATCTCTGGCTTTGAAGCAGTTTTGGCTTTATATCGGAAAAGAAACTTTGATCCCACTTCACCCTGAAAGTGGCGACTTTCTTCAGCCTGCTGGTGAGCATTTATTTTTAGCCCATGAAGTTGTTTCGCTTACACTGCCCAGTGGCTTGCCACCCAATGTCCCTTTAAGCGCAAAGTTGAGCAAAGAGCCAGTTTCACTTTATGTTGAGCGTCGTGGCAACCGATTGAACTTCAGGCTTGAAAGGCACGATCAACTTCTTGGCACAATTCAAACAAAAATGCCAAAACAATTGCCCTTAATCATTAGACTGGAAAGGCGTGACAAGTTGATTTTAGTTTGGCTTGAAAGACAACTTGTTTGGACAGTCAGATCGGATTGAGTTATGCCAATCGTGATTTCAAATAACCTTGAGAGAAATGCAGTATGGGCAAATGGCACCATCGTTAAAGCGAGACTTTCCTGCGAGACTTTCCGAGGATGTTGAAGCAGTTTTCTTCTGAAATCAAGGGTGGCACAGCCATGAAAATCGCCTCCTTTGTAGGAGTGATGACCTCATGGGTTGTGCCACCAACACACTTTGAAGTAAAGAGCGAGCGACAAATTCACTTAGCGGTGATTTTCTGTGCTGTCTAAGCCATCCAAAGACAGCGCTCACAGATTTCGTCTACCATTCTTCTTCCTCTGGTGGATGAGGTGGCATCTCCTTCTTCTTTTCAGGAATTTCAACGACTGCAGCCTCAGTTGTTAGGATGAGAGTCGCAATTGATGAAGCATTTTCAAGTGCAATTCGGACAACTTTCAATGGGTCAATAATTCCCAACTCAAACATGTTCCCATATCGGTCTTCAAGGGCATCATAGCCGTGAGTTTCTGGGAGTGATTTGACTTCTTTTACCACTACCGAGCCGTCCAAACCAGCATTTTCGGCAATTTGCTTGATAGGCTCTTCAATGGCTCGCTTGACAACTTGAACTCCAAATTTCTCATCACCTTCAAGTTGTTTTTCAAGTTCCTCAAGGGCAGGGATGCATCGCAGCAAAGCGACACCACCACCAGCGATGATACCCTCATCAGCAGCAGCCTTCGCTGCGTTGATTGCATCTTCAAAACGATACTTTCGCTCTTTCATATCGGTTTCAGTAGGAGCACCAACTTCAATGACAGCGACACCACCAGCAAGTTTAGCCAATCTTTCTTGCAACTTCTCTCGGTCGTATTCGCTGGTCGTCTTTTCCAATTCTCGTCTAATTTGTTCAATGCGACCTTGTATTGCTTCCTTGCTACCAGCGCCTTCAACGATTGTGGTTTCTTCCTTGCGGACGATAACTTTGCGGGCACGACCAAGCATGTTAAGAGTGACATTTTCCAACTTGATGCCCATGTCCTCAGTGATAAATGTGCCATTAGTCAAAATAGCAATGTCCTGCATCATTGCCTTACGCCTTTCGCCGTAACCTGGAGCCTTGACAGCACAGCATTGAAGAACACCACGAACTTTGTTGACAACCAAAGTCGCAAGGGCTTCACCTTCAACTTCTTCACAAATGATAAGCAAGGGTTTGCCTGTTCGGGCAACTTGTTCCATAAGGGATATGATGTCGCGGGCATTGCTTATTTTTTTCTCGTAAAGCAGAATGTATGGCTCTTCAAGCACGCACTCCATGTTTTCAGGGTCAGTGATAAAATATGGGCTGAGGTAACCTCGGTCAAACTCCATGCCCTCAACAATTTCAAGATTGGTTTGAGAGCCTTTGCCTTCTTCAACAGTTATGACACCGTCTTTGCCAACCTTTGCCATCGCTTCAGCAACGATTTCTCCAATTTCGGGATCGTTTCCAGCGATTGATGCGACATGACGGATGTCGTCATTTGTTTTAACTTCTCGCTTCATTTCCTTCAAACGCTCAATGCATTTATCAACAGCCTTATCAATGCCTCGCTTGAGCATCACTGGGTTAACACCAGCGGCGACTAACTTCATGCTCTCTTGCAAAATTGCGTAAGCCAAAACAGCAGCCGTTGTCGTCCCATCGCCAGCCAATTCGTTAGTTTTGCTGGCTACTTCCTTGAGGAGTTGAGCGCCCATATCTTCCTCTCGGTCTTCAAGTTCAATCTCCTTTGCAACTGTGACGCCATCTTTGGTCACAAGAGGTGAACCCCACTTGCGCTCAATTATGACATTCCGTCCACGAGGACCAAGAGTCACACGAAGAGCTTCCGCCACGACGGAAGCACCATGCATCAATGCCTCACGAGCCTGTTCGCTGAAAAGCAACTCCTTCTTAGCCACAACTTAGCACCTCCTTAGCAATTCCTCAGATTGTTACTTTGCCCCAAATTTGATGGTTTAAGAAGGCAATTCGTAGGCGCTTAAAATTTTAGCACTCAAAGATTGGGAGTGCTACACTGCTGCAAAGGGGATGCAAAATCTTATCTGTAAACATCACAATTTAAGTGGCTCAAAATTGATTTCTGCATTTGTTGAATGGAAATGAGGTGTCACCAAAATGGGTGAACTTCTTGTCAGTATCAATTCAGCGATACTTGGTTACGGACAAAAAACTGTTCTCAAGAATGTGACAATGCAACTTAGCGAAGGCGAATTTTGGGGCTTTGTAGGTCCGAATGGTTCAGGGAAAACCACGCTCGTCAGGGCTTTGCTGGGTCTAATCAAGCCGAGGCATGGACAAATAGTTTGGCACCGTCAAGTTCGCATCGGTTATGTACCGCAACGAGAGGCTTTGGACGATTTACTGCCTTTGACTTCCCTTGAAATCGTTTTGCTTGGACGAATTCGCAAAGGTGGATTTTTGCATCGCTTTTCTGCTGAAGATTTTGATAGGGCTTTTAGAGCGATGGAACAAGTTGGCATTGCCGATTTGGCTCATTTGCCTTTCCGTGAACTTTCAGGAGGTCAGAAACAAAGGGTTTTGCTGGCGAGGGCACTTGTGACCGAACCAAATTTGTTGCTCCTTGATGAGCCAACGAACGGGTTGGATTTGCCCACAGAGCACGCAATTATGGAACTTCTAAAGCAAATTCATACTGAAGGAAATGTCACCATAGTGTTTGTGACCCACCTTCTTAGTCTTGCAGCCAATTCAGCAACTCACCTTGCCCTTTTCCAAGATGGTCTCGTTATTGCAGGTGAAATTAGCGAACTTTTGAACGAGCAAAGATTGAGCGCAACATATCAAAAGCCAATTGCTGTTTACGAACTCAATGGTTACAAAGTCGTGATGGTGCAAAACAAGGAGTGAGTTAAAAATGCTTGAAATGCTCAAGCATGATTTTCTGAGACATGCTTTAGGCGCAGCAATTATCGCTGGCGCTTCACTTTCTTTTATAGGCGTCTATGTGATTTTGAGACGCATCGTTTTCGTTGGAGCCGCTTTGGCTCAACTTGGTGCTGCCGGGGTAGGACTTGCTCTCTTGACAGGGCAATCTCTTTTGCTCGGCGCTGCTGTCGCAGTTCTTGCAGGTGCTTTCAGTTTCGTCATAATGCCTCAACAGGAACGAACAATTTCACGAGAAAGTTTGCTTGGTGCTGCTTATGCACTTGCTTCTGCTTTTGCACTTCTTTTTGTTGCATTAAGCCCTGTGGGTGAGGCTCACATTTCATCACTTTTGTTTGGTGACCTTTTGGCTGTCGGGCATGGAGACATGGAGTTGCTTGCGGCTGCCTGTTTGCTAATCGTTGTCGTCCATCTCATTGCCTATCACGCTTTCGTTGCAGTGATTGTTGATCCAACTTTTGCCCACTCTGTCGGTGTAAAGGAATGCTGGGTCAACCTGCTATTTTACCTGAGTTTGGGTGCTTTGATAGGCGCTTGTATTCGTGCGATTGGTGCATTGGTGGTTTTCGCCTTTTTGGTTTTGCCCCCAATTGCGGGGCTGATTTGGGCGAGGAGTTTGAAATTTGTTTTTATCATCGCAATTGCCATCGCTTCAATTTCAGCCATTTTAGGTTTGTGGCTTTCCTTCGCTTATGACCTTCCAGCAGGACCGGCTGTGGTGGCAGTCTGTGGCGGATTAACTTTTTTGGCTGCTGCTATTAGATGGCTTGTCAATTTCAAATTCCGTTGATTGTTCTTTACTGATGATTCTTTTCGGCTTGGCATCAGTCCCGCCTTCACAAGAAGGTGTTCGTAAGCATCAAATATTGGAAATTGGTAGGCAAAAAGAAAGAACTAATGAGTGTCGGTTCATTGAAAGATGACTCTTTTTGAGCCAGAAACTCACGACTTGATTGCCACTTCGCTTGGAGGTGCAAAGTTTTATGGAATTTTGGCTTGAAGATGATATTGAAGAAAGTTGGTTGGAATTGTTAAAGCGCATAGAAGGCGAAGAGCAGGAGAAAGAACGCACTTTCACAGTCACCGACATCAATAACTATTTGCGGAGAATAGTCAACGGCAATGATTTTTTACAGCGAGTTTGGGTGAAGGGTGAAATCTCACGCTGGCAGGTCTATCAAAGCGGTCACGCTTACTTCACTCTCAAGGACGAGCAAAGCCAGATAGGTGGCGTAATGTGGCGGGAAAGGAGAGCCAATTTGAGAGAAGAACCAAGAGAGGGAGAAAGAGTCAGAGTGCTCGGAAGCATCAGAGTATCAAAGCGAGGGGGAGAGTTCCAAATTGACGCCATCACTATTGTCCGTGAAATTGACAAAGGCTACTGGTGGCAAAAATTTGAAGAGACGAGACGGAAACTGGAAGCCGAAGGTTTGTTTGACTTGAAGCGGAAGCGTCAACTGCCTTCCTTCCCACAACGAATCGGCGTCATTACTTCGCCAGATGGTGCCGCTATCCGTGATATTGTCAGAATTGCGAGGGAAAGGCATCCTGGCATTGAAATCATCTTGTTTCCGTCTTTAGTTCAAGGTGAAGATGCACCCAACTCGCTCTTGAAAGCCATCACTTTAGCCAACTCGGAAGAAGTTGAAAGGATTGTTGGCAAGATTGATGTGCTCATCATCGGGCGGGGTGGTGGCTCAATGGAAGATTTGTGGGCTTTCAATGAAGAAATTTTTGTCCGAGCCGTTGCTAAATCGCAAATCCCGACAGTAAGCGCTGTCGGTCACGAAGTTGATTTTACCTTGACAGATTTCGCCGCTGATGTCAGGGCACCGACGCCTACCGCTGCCGCCCAAAAGGTTGTGCCTGACAGGCAAGAGTTGCTTGACAGGTTAAAGCAAATTGAAATTAGGCTTAATCAAGCCACCAAAAACAATTTTAGACAAGCAAATGAGCACTGGCTTCGGCTAAGCGAGCGAAGGTGCTTTATTGACCCACTAAGTTTGCTATCCGATTTCAGGCAGGATGTTGACAGAGTTAGTGTCAAACTTGAAGCGCTTACACAAAATTTGATTGCTGAAAAGCGAAGGCAAATTTTGGAACTTTCCAATAGGCTCGCCCATTGTAGCCCACATGCCCAACTGATTCAATGGCGTGAGCGGTTGCACCGTTATGCCGATGCCCTTCGCTCTTCAGCCGAATTTTCCTTGAGCCAATATCGTCGCAAGTTGGAATTGTTAGCAAACAAACTGGAAGCCTTAGACCCCTTTGCAGTTTTGCAACGAGGCTATGCCCTCATCCGTGAGCCAAAAACTGGGCGAGTTTTGACTCGCATCGCTCACTTTTCTGAAAGACAGCAAGCAGAAATCATTCTCGCCGATGGTAAACTTAAGGTCACCGTTGACGAGGTGGTGAAAAACAATGAAGTCACCAATGCAGCCAATTCCTGAACAGAACGAACCTTTGACTTTTGAGCAAGCGATGGCTCGGCTTGAGGAAATTGTCCGCTTACTTGAGTCAGGTGAACTAAGCCTTGACGAAACTGTAAGTCTTTACGAAGAGGGTCAAAGGCTAAGACAATTTTGCCAGCAAAAACTCAACGAGGCTGAAAAGCGAATTAAAATGGTGACAATTGCCAACAACGGAACTATCAGTGTCAGTGAATTTGAGCCAGAGTTATAGGTCACAAATTTGCCCTGAATTCCTAAATGGAGGTGTCAAGCAATGGCGATGATGACTTCACGACAAAGGCTGAAAACAGTCCTCGCAAAACAAATTCCTGATCGGGTTCCGATGGTGGATATAGGTTTCTGGCCAGAAACTCTGGAGCGTTGGCGCAAAGAAGGACTGCCCATGGGAGTTGACCCTGCTGATTACTTCGGATTAGACCGCATTGATTGCTTCTCTTTTGACGGTTCGTTGTGCTTACCAACTGAGGTTTTAGAAGAAAACGAGCAGTGGCGAATCCGAAGGGATGCCAACGGGGTGCTCATCAAGGAGTGGCGAGATTGGCGCATCAGTTACTCGCCACCCGTTCGGTTGGATTGTTTAGTCAAAACTTGGGACGAATGGCTCAAAGTGAAGGAAAGATTGCAAGTTAGTCCCCATCGCATTAGTGAGCAAATGGTGCAAACTTACCGTGAATGGCGTCGGCAAGACCGTTTCGTTGCCATCAGCCCTGTTGAGCCTATGTGGTTTCTGATTGAACATTTGACAGGTTATGAAATTGGTTTGCCTTTGCTCATTGAGCAACCTGATTTGGCTGCTGACATTTTGAACACTTACACCGATTTCATTTTAGGCATGTGCCAGTTGTGCGTTGACGAAGGCATCACTTTTGACGGGCTTTGGTTTTTTGCTGACTTGTGCTACAAGAATGGGATGCTCTTCTCGCCCAGGGTTTACCGAGAACTTTTGATGCCTTGCCACCAGAAAGTCAAAGAGTGGTGTGACAGACAAGGCATCCCGTTGATGCTCCATTGCGATGGTGATGTCCGTCAATTCATACCGTTGCTGATAGAAGTCGGATTTGATTGCATTCAGCCCCTTGAAGCAAGGTGCGGAAACGATGTCAGAGAACTCAAGCGTCAATATGGCACGCAAATTGTTTTCTTCGGAAACATAAGCGCCGATGTGATGGCTTATGGCAGTGAAAACGAACTTGAAGAAGAAGTCGTGAGCAAGGTAACTATCGCAAAAGAAGGTGGTGGCTACATCTACCACAGCGATCACTCTATTCCACCAACAGTGAGTTTCAAGCGATATGAGAAAGTCATTGCTTTGGTTCAAAAGCATGGTGCTTATGAATAATGTTGCAAAGTGCCATCTCAGTTGAAACAATTTGATGTGATGAAAAATGGCAGTGAAATTAGTCATTCACTAAGGCGGTAGCGTTGCTATTTTTTCAACTTTATCAAACCAAAATCGGCGATCGTTTCCTGTCAATTTGTTAACATCCTTAGTGTGCAGAAGCAAATGCACGGTTACTTCCCAACCATCATGTGATAAAACTCTGGGCAATCCATTATCTTCAAAGACAGCACGATAGCCATCTACCTTTCTCTGCCAATCTATGTGTTCCGTTCCCTTCGGGTCAACGAAAACGATGAAATAGCGATTGCCCTTTTTCAGCCAAAAGATAAAGTCTGGCTTGAACCGAGCAATTCGGTTTTTATCTGGGTCATAGTAAGGCAAATAAACTTCATCCAAACTCTCATCCAATTTGCTGAAGAACCACCAATCAAATTCGCCAAATTTGTTGTTGGGCTGGCTCAAGTATCGCTCTAAAGCATTGATGAACCGCACTTCGCTTGGCGTCTTAATGATGTGGCGAATGTAATCCACTTTTTCATCTTCGCTCAATACAACGGGCAGATAGTAATGTTGAGCGATATGCTTGATGACAATTCGCTTGCCATCATACTCAAAGCGTTCTTCTTTGACCATGCGAGCAGTTTGCTTAATGGCTTCAGTGTATTCGTCCAAAGTGATTTCGCCTCGCTCAAACCTTTCTTTCAACATTCGCTCCGTAGCAATTGGGTCTTGATACTGTCTCACTTGCATTAACTTGTTTTTCAAATCGCTTATCTCCTTCAGCATTACAGTGATATGGCGGAAATGGCGGATTTCATCTTCAAGTTCCTTCAAGCGGTCAAATTCTTCAGGCACAATTGCCCACCAGTCCAACA
>JANXCD010000077.1 GCA_025060305.1 Armatimonadota bacterium
GAAGAAAGGCTCGCTTTCATCCAAAGCGAACTTTCCGAAACGAAAGTTAAGTTGCAAGACTTGACGGCAGAAGAGTTTGCTCATTTGACCTCTGGTTTGAATTTGACCTATATTCGTGCGCTCATTATGGAGGCACGTAAAAGCAGCGAACCATTGACGGCTCGTCATGTTCGCAAGCGAAAGGAAGAAATTTTCCGTGAAGAATACGGTGGGCTTATCAAAGTTCACGAACCTGAATATGGGCTTGACATGGTCGCTGGGCTTGAGCCTGTCAAGCGAATGCTAAGGCTTATTGCTTTCATTTTGAGAAGTGGCAACCGTCAAGATGCACCGATGGGCATTGGCTTCGTCGGTCCGCCAGGAACTGGCAAAACTTACATCGTTAAGGCTTTCGCAAAAGAAGTTGGTTTGCCCTTAGTTGAAGTTGGCAATGTCAGGGAGATGTGGGTTGGCGCTTCGGAACGAAATGCTGACAAAGTTATTGCCCTTTTGCGCTCAATGGTTCCAGTCATTGTCTTCTACGACGAAATTGACCAAGCCTACGGAAGGCGAGGCGAAGTTGGCGATAGCGGAGTTTCACAAAGGCTATGGGCGAAATTCGCCACTTTTATGGCTGACACTTCCCTTCGTGGTTTGATGTTGACAATTTGGGCTACTAACCGACCCGACCTTGTTGACGAAGCCATCAAACGACCTGACCGTGCTGGCGACATCAAAATTCCGCTCTTCTTCGCTGCCGAAGACCCAGAGGCAGTGTTGAAAATCAACGCAAAGAAGCGTGGGTTCAAACTTGATGAATTTGATTTTACTCCCATCGTTGATAAAGTCAAAGGCTTTTCGCCAGCGGAGTTGAATGCTGTGCTCACTCAGGCTCGCTGGTTCGCTTTGGAGGAAAATTCGCCTGTCATCTCTTTTGACCATTTGATGCGTGCAGCGACAACTTACACGCCATCTCGTAATGAGCAAATGATTGACTACATGGAAGCGTTGGCAGCCCTTGAATGCACTGACCAAAGATTGCTCGTTCCACCTTACAGCGAAATGTCACGAGAAGAAGTGATGATTAGAGCAAGAGATTTAAGATTTGAATTGGCAACTCAAGGGTTGTTGTAGCAACCTGCTGAAGGTTAGTTTGAAGCCTGACAAGGAAATTCACCTACGCTAAATTGCGATGTCAGAAAAACTCAAAGGAGGGGATTGTTTTGGAGCAATTGAAGTTTCCAAAAGAGTTGCTCTACTCGCCTACTCACGAATGGGTTCGGGTTGAAGGCAATAAAGCCATCATCGGAATTACAGATTATGCTCAAAGTGAACTTGGCGACATCACTTACCTTGAACTGCCCAAGGTCGGCGATAACATTGAAGTGGGTCAACCCTTCGGTGTCATAGAATCCATCAAAGCCGACGAAGAACTCTTTGCACCAATTTCAGGGAGGGTTGTCGCTATCAATCAAAAGGCTGTTGAAAATCCCGAAATCATAAACTATGACCCCTATGGCGATGGTTGGATTATCGCCGTTGAAATAAACCAATCCAATGAACTCAAAACCTTAATGAGCGCAGAGCAGTATCGGCGCATGTTAGAGCAGGAGGGACGGATATGAAGGAGAGGCTCAATTTCCCATATTTGCCCAATACCGAAGAAGACCGTAAGGAAATGTTGCACGCTATTGGGGCAAAAGACATTGAAGATTTATTCGCCGATATTCCTGATGAATTGCGAAAGAGGGCAACGCTAAATTTGCCACCAGCATTAAGTGAACCTGAACTTATTCGTCACCTTCATTCCCTTGCTACTCAAAACATCCCTTTTGGGGAACTGTCTGAAAAACTCGTCCCTTATCCGATGTCCCTCGTTCCCTTTCTTGGTGCTGGCATCTATGACCACTATATCCCCTCTGCCGTTCGGCACATAATCAGCCGAAATGAGTTCTATACCGCTTACACGCCCTATCAAGCCGAAGCATCGCAAGGGACATTGCAAGCGACTTTTGAATACCAATCGCTCATTTGCGATTTGACAGGAATGGAAGTTTCCAACGCTTCACTTTATGATGGCGCATCGGCGCTTGCTGAAGCAGTTTTGATGGCACATAACATCAATGAACGGCGTAAAGTCATCTTGCCGAAAACGCTGCACCCTCATTGGTCGCAGGTTGTCAAGACTTACGCTGCTGGCATGAAATTGCAATTTGTTGAAGCGCCCTATTTGCTTGATTTAGGCATCACTGACCCTGAATTTGTTCGCAAGGAATGCAATGACCAAACTTGTTGCGTTATAGTCCAGCATCCCAACTTTTTTGGTTGCCTTGAACTTGTAAGCGATTTGGAAAAAGCAGCGCATCAAGTTGGAGCATTGTTCATTATCGCATTTGACCCGATCAGTTTGGGAGTGCTCAAGCCACCAGGCGAATACAACGCCGACATCGCAGTTGCGGAAGGGCAATGTTTGGGCTTGCCACCAAGTTTTGGTGGACCGCTCTTAGGCATATTCACTTGCAAGCGTGAGTTCATCAGAAAAATGCCAGGTCGCTTGGTCGGAGAAACAGTAGACGCAAAAGGGAAACGAGGGTTCGTTTTGACTTTGCAGGTTCGTGAGCAGCACATTCGTCGTGAAAGAGCGACCAGCAACATTTGCACTAATCAAGCCTTATGTGCTATCGCTGCTGCTGCTTACTTGTCACTAATGGGCAAGCAAGGAATTCGCCAAGTTGCAGAACTTTGCGCTCAAAAAGCCCACTACCTTGCCGAGAAATTTCAGGGCATCAATATCCCGCTTTTGTTCAGCGCACCCTTCTTCAAAGAGTTTGCTGTTAAGTTGCCTGTTGAACCTCAAAAAGTCAACAAGGCACTTATTGGCAAAGGATTCCTCGGAGGCTTAACGATGAGTCGCTACTACCCAGAACTTGACAGGGCTTGGCTTATCGCTGTTACGGAAAAACGGACCAAGGCTGAAATGGATGCCCTTGTTCAAGCAGTGCAAGAGTGTATAAGCGCAAGCACTTAATCTTTGCGAGTTTGAAATTCGGTCAGGATTGATAAATAGCCCTGAAACCCTAAACTTTTGAGAGCGAAGGGAAAATGCAAGCGATGACCTAAGGCAACGAAATTAAGGAAGGAGGGATAGATGATGGGCAAACTTGAAGGTAAAATCGCTCTTGTGCTTGGTGGGACAGCAACTGACGGTTACAGTTCTATCGGTTCTGCAATGGGACACTTTCTTGCCGAGGAAGGAGCAATTGTATTCCCAAACTCACGAACCAAAGATAAAGTTGAAGCGACAGTGAATGCTTTGTCTAAAATTCGCCCTTACCCCAAACCTGTTAACATAAACGAACTTACTTTTGACGCCCGCAACTGTGCTGCTTTAGAAAAGTGTTGCGATTGGATTGAAAGTGAATTTGGTCCAATTGACATCCTCATCAACGCTCAAGGAATCTTGCGCCGCTACAATGCTGAAAGCACACCTTACGAAGTTTGGCAAGATATTTTTGACATCAACCTTTTGAGTGTCGCCCTTGCCTGTCAAATTGTCGGCAAGCGAATGATCCAGCGTAAACGAGGACACATAATCAACATTGCCAGTGAGACGAGTTTGAGGGCTGTGCCCTATGTTTCTGCTTACGGGACAAGTAAAGGCGGAGTTAGAGCCTTGACTGCCCATTTGGCTTGTGAATGGGCAAAGCACGGTTTGTGCGTGAACGCAATTGCCCCAGGCGTAATTCCAACCGACTTGAACAGGGAAGTTTTGGAACGAGAACCTGAAAGGCTAAAACGATTCTTGAGTGCGACACCAGCGAACAGATTAGGCACTTACGAAGATTTGCGTGAAGCCACCATTTTCCTTTCAACTTGCACAAACTATGTCAATGGCATAACTTTGCCAGTTGATGGTGGAATGAGTGTCGTGCTTTTTGCTGCCTATTGATACAGGGTTGAATTTTTGCTGCGGTTTTTTTGAGCGGACTGTCGCTTGAAACCTTAAAAAACCATGCTAACTGCGTAAGCCACATTTTCATTGTGTGGCACAGAATTTAGATAAAGAGGTGAAATAGATATGACGCAAATTGCGGAAGTGAAAGCCAAAGAAGGCATCTATGTGGGTGAAGGTTTGCCCACATTACCACCTGCCCCTGAAAATATTGAAGAACTTGGTCTCTCCCTTGACTTCATTGCAGATTTGATTTTGAAGACGCTATATGTTCGTGGCACTTTGTTAGGCAGCGAACTATCGGAGCAATTGAAACTGCCTCACTACAATGTCCTTGAGAATGCACTCAAGTTTCTTCGTGACGAAGAGTTGATAGAAGTTCGCCGAGGTTATGGTCAATTTGCAACTCAATGGATTTACGGGTTGACAAGCAAAGGCTTCAACAGAGCGAAAGAATTAATGGAACAATCTGCCTACATCGGACCTGCTCCTGTCCCAATTCGGGTTTACACAGACTACATTGAACGCTACCAAGTGCCTTGGGAGGGTTTAACAGAACAAGTTTTGAGGGAGGTCTTGAATGACCTTGTAGTGAGTGACAAACTCATCAAAAAACTCGGTCCAGCCTTCAATTCTGGCAAGTCCATGTTTCTTTATGGCAATGCAGGTAATGGCAAAACCTCCATTGCAGAAAGGTTTGCAAGGGCTTTGAAGGGAGGCGTCCTTGTCCCTTACTCTTTGGAAGTTAACGGTCAAATCATTCGCTTCTTTGACCCCGCTTACCATGAACCCCTTAATGTCCCAGAGGATAAACTTCATGCTTCTGACCGAAGATGGATTTTATGCAAACGACCCTTCATAGTCGTCGGCGGTGAATTGAGAATGGAGCATTTGGAACTTTCCTACGATCCCATCGTTAAGTTTTATAACGCTCCTTTCCAACTCAAAGCAAATGGTGGCGTCTTCATGATTGATGACTTCGGTCGTCAAAGGATGCATCCAAGAGATTTGCTCAACCGATGGATTGTCCCTTTGGAAA
Source organism: Armatimonadota bacterium (assembly GCA_025060305.1). Taxonomy (GTDB): domain Bacteria; phylum Armatimonadota; class Fervidibacteria; order Fervidibacterales; family Fervidibacteraceae; genus Fervidibacter. Next base: position 4,971 of record JANXCD010000077.1, read on the forward strand.
AAGGCGTTGACTTCTACACCCTGCAAACAGGCGAACAAATAGTCGTCCCTTTCAAAGTGCTCATCATTTTTTCAACTAACCTTGCACCTAAAGAACTCGTTGAAGAAGCCTTCCTACGCCGAATCCGATACAAGATAGAAGTTGGTGACCCAAGTGAAGAAGAGTTTCGGGAAATCTTCCAAAGAGTGGCAAAGAAGATGGGCTTTGAATATGAACCAGATTTGCTGGATTACTTGATTGACCGTCACTACAAGCGAGTTGGACGAGGCTTTAGAGCCGTCCATCCAAGAGACCTTCTAATGCAGGTTCGTGATTACTGCAACTATATGGGCTGGAAATATCAACTAACTCGTGAATTGATAGACTTGGCAATTGAGACTTACTTTGTTGAGTTGTAGTTTTGCTACAACGCAACAGAACAAAGGAGGTTATGAGGTTATAACTTTGGGCAAGAGTAAGGGAATAAGCCGAAGGGAGTTTGTTAAGGCTGCAGCCGCAACTTTGGCTGTGCCAACAATTTTAGTTGCTCAGCAACGAAAAACTTTCAAAGTCGCACTGATTGGTTGTGGCGGTCGGGGACGAGGAGCCGTCCACGATATCCACGAAGCAGCAAAACTTTTGGGCGTTGAAGTCAAAATGGTAGCCTTCGCAGATTGGTTCAGAGACAGAGCACTCTCAGCAGGCAAAGAATATGGCGTCCCACCTGAAAGGTGCTTTGGCGGTCCAACTGCCTACCGTGAAGTTTTAGCCACTGATGCTGAAATTATTTTGATTGCCACTGCGCCTGCTTTTCATCCTGTCTTTGTTGAGGCTGCAGTAAAGGCGGGCAAACACCTGTTTGTTGAAAAGCCCATCGCTGTTGACCCCGTAGGTTGCAGGCGAGTTATCGCCATTAGTGAGGAAGCGGAACGAAAGGGTTTAGTTGCTGTCGTTGGAACGCAAATGAGACACGATTGGAACTTCATCTTAACCCATCAAGCGGTCGCAGTTGAAGGTGCATTAGGGCGCCTTTATAGCGGTCGTGTCAGTTTTTGCATTGGGCACATGTTCGCTACCAAGCCTATCAACCCTAAAACTCCTGATGACCTTGTTAGGACATGGCAAAACTGGGTTTGCCTTTCAGGTGACCACATCGTTGAGCAGCACATTCACAACATTGATGTTGCTTGCTGGTTTGTTGGTCGTCCGCCACAAAGTGCTGTCGGCTTTGGTTTCAGGGCTCGCAGACCCGCAGGTGACCAATACGACTTCTTCAGTGTTGATTACGATTTCGGCGACGGCGTTCACATTCACTCAATGTGTCGGCAAATCAACGATTGCTGGAATTGGGTTGGGCAAGAGTTTGTTTATGAGAGAGGTCGCACTAATGGAGCAGATTTCACCAAACCTAAAAACTCGCCTATACCTCCAAACATTCCGAGAGCGCAAAGCCCTTATGTTCAAGAGCAAGTTCACTTGCTCTATCATGTCATTAAAGGCAAATCTCTCAACCAACTTCGTGGGCTTGCTCTATCAACTGCTGCTGCCATCATGGGACGAATTTCGGCTTACACTGGCAAGATGGTCACTTGGGACGAAATCATGGGCAATCCAAGCAGAAACCCAGCAATTTACAACTTGCGACTGAAGCCGACCCCTGAAGATTTTGAGCGAGGCACTGTTGAGATTCCCAATGAAGATGTCATCGCCATTCCCGGAGTTCAAGCGAGATAAAGTTTTAGTTTGGCAACAAAAGCCAATTTTAAGCGGCAGGTGTTCAAAATTGAGTGGGAGGTGAATGTCCATGCAAAAAATCGGAAGGCGTGAGTTTATGAAAAAAGTCACCTTGGGGAGTGTGTCCTTTTTCTTTCTGCGCAATTCAAAGGCTGTCTGGAGTTACCAAGCCAACGAGAAATTGAATTTGGCTTTTGTAGGAGCAGGTGGGCGTGGTGCTGCCCTCATTGACGAGTTTGCCAATTTGGGCGAAAACATTGTTGCGCTATGCGATGTTGACTGGAGGATGTCTTCTGGTTCATTTCAGAAGTTCCCCAACGCAAAGCGTTACTATGACTTCCGCAAAATGCTTGATGAGATGCACAAAGAAATTGATGGTGTTGTAGTTTCTACTGCTGACCATACCCACGCAATTGCTTCTATCGCTGCGATGAAATTGGGCAAGCATGTCTATTGCGAAAAGCCTCTAACCTATTGCGTTTACGAAGCAAGAATGATGCGCAAGGTCTCACAAGAGCAAAAAGTTGCTACTCAGATGGGCAATCAAGGCATGGCAAGTAATTGGACAAGGCATCTGATTGAAATTATTCGCTCAGGTGCGATTGGTCATGTCCGTGAAGTTCACTTGTGGACTGACCGACCAATTTGGCCGCAGGGTGTTGACAGACCTAAAGACAACCCAACTGTCCCAAATGAACTCAACTGGGACTTATGGATCGGTCCAGCACCTTATCGCCCCTATCATCCTATCTACCATCCTTTCAACTGGCGTGGCTGGATTGATTTTGGGACAGGAGCGTTGGGTGATATTGGTTGCCACGCTTTTCCGCTTCCCTTCTTGGCGCTCAATTTAGGTTACCCCACATCAGTTTTGGCGATTTCTTCTGGTCACAACAGCGAAACTTTCCCGAAATGGTCAATCGTCCATTATGAGTTTCCCGCTCGTGGGGATTTGCCACCAGTTAGGCTCACTTGGTATGACGGCGGTCAAAGACCTTCACCAGACTTGCTCAAGGACATTTTAAAAGGTGAGCAAATTCCTGAAAACGGTCATCTGTTCATCGGTGACAAAGGCATTATGTTCAACGGTCGTTTGCTGCCAGCAGATAAGTTCAAAGACTACAAGCCACCAGAACCGACTTTGCCCAGAGCGCCACAGGAAAACCACTACCTTGAATGGGTTCAAGCCTGCAAAACTGGTTCACCTACAATGTCAAACTTTGAGTTCGCCGGCTTAGTGACTGAAGTTGTTCTGCTCGGTAATGTAGCATTGTTGACAGGCGAAAAGATTGAATTTGTGCCTTTGACAATGAAAGCAAAGGGCTGTCCTGAAGCAGACAAATACATAAGGCGTGAGTATCGTAAAGGTTGGAAACTTTAGCGCTACTTTCGGACGAAAGACACTTTTCGCTTGAGTATAGAGACAAAAATTTTTTTTTGACAATTTTGAGGGGATGATGAAGATGAAGCGAACAAGCAGGCGTGAATTTTTCAAAAAGGCTGCTTTGGGAGCAACAAGTTTAATCATTCTGCGTAATTCCCAATCCGTCTGGAGTTACCAAGCCAACGAGAAACTTAACATCGCCTGCGTTGGCACTGGCGGGCATGGATGGGCTAACTTGATGGCAGTCAGTAGCGAAAACATTGTCGCCCTTTGCGATGTGGACGAAAAGTATGCAGCCCAATCATATCAACGCTATCCTGATGTCCCTAAATTTGCCGACTTTCGCCAAATGCTTGACAAAATGCACAATCAAATTGATGCCATTGTCGTTACAACTCCTGACCACACTCATGCCGTCATTTCAGTCGCAGCGATGAAACTTGGCAAACATGTTTTCTGCGAAAAGCCTTTGACGAGAACCGTTTACGAAGCAAGGGTGATGCGAGAAACAGCAGTAAAACGAAAAGTCATAACTCAAATGGGCAACCAAGGGAGCGCAACGGAAAGTTTGAGGCGAGCAGTTGAATTAGCGTGGGCTGGAGTTATCGGCGAAATTCGTGAAGCGCATGTT
>JANXCD010000078.1 GCA_025060305.1 Armatimonadota bacterium
CCCAAAACATCCAAAATTGACTTAGGCACATCGTCCAAAGTCAAGATGCCAGCACGAATAGCATCGTCAAGGTCATGGTTGACATAAGCGATGCGGTCGGCTATTCGGACAACTTGACCTTCAAGGGTTGAAGGAACATGCTCTTCATTGTCGCTTATGTCCAGAACCAAATCCTTCTGTCCTTTTGAGTGATAGCCGATTCCGTCAAGGACTTCGTATGTCAAATTCAAGCCACGACCTTCGTTCTCCAAGACTTCAACTACTCGCAAACTTTGTTCGTAGTGGCGAAATCTCGCCTTAGGGTCATATTGGCGGTAGGCTTCGTCAAGTGCTTCTTCGCCTTCGTGCCCGAAAGGCGGATGACCTAAATCGTGACCGAGGGCGATGGCTTCTGCTAAGTCCTCGTTGAGCCTTAGGGCTCGGCAAATAGTTCGGGCAATCTGAGCAACTTCCAAAGTGTGGGTTAGACGAGTTCGGTAATGGTCGCCTCTTGGAGCAATGAAGACTTGAGTTTTGTGCATTAACCTTCGGAAGGCTTTGCTATGCAGGATTCTATCTCGGTCTCGTTGAAAATCCGTTCGGATCGGACATTTAGGCTCAGGAATTTTTCTCCCCTTGCTCAAAGCACTTTTCGCTGCATAAGGCGATAGCCATTGAAGTTCTCTTTGCTCGGTCATCTCTCGTGGGCACATTCATCTCACTCCTTTCGTTGCCTTTTAAGTTTGATGTAGGACTTAGGCATTTGGCATTGTTTTGTAAATGCAGATGATAGTTTGCCCGAAAGAACCACAGCAAAAAAATTCAAAAAATTGAACAGATTTCATCCGTCTTTGCATCTAACTTAAGTAACTCCTATGGTGAAAACCGTGACAAAATTTTGCCACGATTGTTGAACGAAAAATTTTTGACAAAGATATTGCCTTTTTGCATTCTTTTTCCTTTCTTGGCATTCTTATTTCGCTTAGCCTGTCGGAAGTTAATGGGATTGTTATGCTTAGGCGAAAATTTTCAAATAGTTGAAATTTCTGATGCAAAAAGAACGCTAAACTTCCATGAGGGATGAGTGAGGATGCAAGATAGCATGAACACTCTTTATCGGCTTTGCTGGTATTTATGTCGCTTTCTCGCATTCAGGTTTTGCCATCTGAAAGTTGAAGGGTCAGAACGGCTACCGTCTAAAGGTAGTGTCATCATCGCTTCCACTCACACTGCTACTTTAGACCCAGTGATTTTAGGCTGTTCCTTTTCACGACCTTTAACTTTTATGGCTAAAGAAGAGTTGTTCAGGTTTCCGCCTTTTGCTTCGCTTATCAGAGCGCTTGGTGCATTCCCTGTCAAGCGAGGTGAGCCTGATAGGCGTGCGTTGCGAAAAGCCCTGTCTTTGTTGAAGCAAGGACATTGTTTGGTTATTTTCCCTGAAGGGACACGCAATCCTGATTGGCAGTTGCGACTTCCTGAAATGGGATTTGCCTTGTTGGCTGCTTGGAGCAAAGCGCCTGTGTTGCCGGTAGCCATTTTCGGTAGTGAAAAGTTAATGCCAAAAGGGAAATTTTTTCCAAGACCTACAAATTTGAAGGTCAAAGTTGGGGCTTTAATTTGGTTTGAAGGTGACAGTAGTCGCAATTCCATTGAAGATTTCGCTTGGAAGGTGATGAAATCCCTTTCTGAAATTTCAGGACGCCCTTTGCCTGAAAGGAGCACCGAAAAGTTCAAATCAGGAGGGATGGTCATCCGATGAGAGCAAAAAGTTTCTGGCTTTTGGCTTTTGCAACCATCAAAATTGCCTTAAACCTTTCCTTTTCCGCTCAAAAAGAATTCATATTGCTTGATGATTTTGAGCGAGGCACTAAAAATTGGTTCATTCAAACTGAGCAATCTGAAGCATTAGATTTGCCTTTGGTTCATTTGACAATTACTTCACTAACTCCACCAAACGGTGGCAAGCAAGCAGGCTTGTTCCTATGGAGGCGAGCAGAGAAGGGAGAATGGGGCAGATTCGTTTTGCCTTTAGATGGTAATCAATTGTCTTTAAGAAAGGCTCAAGGGTTAAATTTTTGGTTGGTTGGTGACGGAAGTCAAATTTCCTTGAGCCTCATTATTGTTGCCGAACAAAAAGGCATAGAGCGCCTTTTCAAAGTTAACTTATTTTTGCCCCGAACTTGGCAACAGGTGAAACTTGGTTGGGATGCTTTCCGAGATGAAGAAGGAACGCCAGCGACTGTTTTCGTCCGATATTTGAAAGAGTTGAGAATTGAGCGTTCTGGACCCTTTTCACCTTTCTTTTTTGTCCTTGACCAGTTGGCTGTTGAAACTGAGTTAATGCCTTCACCAAAAATTAGCGTGAGGGCTGTGGTGGATTTTCAGCAGGAGCAAATGACTAACTTGCTTCGTTGGGGCGCTTCTTGGGATGAGAAGTCAATTCTTTCGCTCCAAAATCCTTCCATTCGCAAGCAGATAATGGATTTGAGGCTTGGTTGGGCAAGAGTGTTTCTAAACGAGATAGTTTTAAAGCGTGACTTTGAAAGTTCGGCAAAGTTAGTTCAGGGATGGGTTACTCAAGTCCAAAGGCTCAACATGGTTCCTGTCGTTACTTTATCTCCCATCAAAGCAGAAGAACTTCCATCGGGAGCCTTTCAGCAACAAATTGCTTTTTGGATTCAAAGATTGTTTCCTGCTGTGAAACTTTACGAATTGTTTCATCGCCCTTCTGAACCGCCCTTGCAATTGAAACCTGAAACCATAGCCATTTTCTTCTCTTCTTTGCAGGAGATGATAAAGCAAATTTCACCTACAATTCAAGTTGGTGGTTGGGGCGAAAGAGGTGCTTGGCGTCAACGATTGCAGACCCTTTTCGCAAAAGCGCCTCGTCCTGATTTCTTCACACTGCACTTTTATGGCGCTTATAACATTAGTGTCAGCGATGAAGAGTTAATGAGATCGGCAAGAGAGACAGTAAGTGTTGATTTGCCAGACCAAGTCCCGCTAAACAGGCTCAGCGAATGGCTTCGGCAACTCTATTTGCCTTCTGGAATCCCATTGCAAGTTACTGAATGCGCTCCTATCGCTGTCAGGACTAAGGAGGGAAAACCAGCAGACGAAAGGGTTCACAATCATCTTGGTGCTGTTTGGCTTGCTGCTTTATTCGTTCAGATGGCAGGTAAAGGCGAAAATTTGGTTCACTACAAACTTGTTGGCGATGGATGGGGTTTGTTGGACGATAACGGTGAACCCCAGACAACTTATTGGTCGGTTTGGCTTTGCAACAATTACTTACCAGTAGGAACGACTTTGGTAGCATCAGCAACTAATTTCGCTCCACTTTTGATCCTTGCTGGTAAAACTCCGACAGCGAACAATGTCCTATTGGTAAACACCAGTGAAAGTAGCGTTGAAATTTTTTTGGAAGCCATAGGGCTTGAGAAAGTGAAGACAGTTCGGATACGAACTTTAAGGGATAAGAAGATGCCAAGTTATGCTGAGGCGAACCCTACAACTTTGGTCAAAATTCAACTCCCTGCCTATGGCATCGGGTTAGTGCAGTTTGTCTTTTGACATGCCATAATGATAATGGCTTTTTCAATCCCACCTTCGGAGGTGGGCAAAAATGCAAGAACCGACTGGCGCATCTACAACTCAACAACAAACTGAAATTATGTGGCGTTGTCCACAATGCGGGTTTATTTTCAGCCCATATCCCAAAATTGTCCGATGTCCAAGATGTAATGAAAATTTGCGCAAATGCCGCTATTGCAAGTTTGCTGACACTATGACTTGGGAATGCACCAACAACCGAATCCGCTTCTCCTATGGTGACGAACTGGGTCGCTTCCATATTCCTGAACCTGACCATGTTTGGGCTTGCCCTGAAAACATCCCAGACCTTAAAGCACCAACTTGGGCAGTAGCCCTCTCAAACCCTATGCTAAGGGGATTATCAATTGGAGCAGTTGTTGTTGTCCTTTTGCTTCTCGTTTTCAGGTTTATTATCTTGCCAGCAATTCTGCCTCAAGAAGTTCCAACTTCACCTTTACTTCTGGGTGAAGTTGTATTGAGCAAAAGCCAATTCTCCGTTGGCGAATCTATACCTTTGCTCTTAGTCGTGAAAAATGCCGAGGCTACTGTTACATTAGAGCCTTGCATTGTCGTGCTTCGTGGCGAATTGGTTGAACAGTCAGAGATCAAGGCTCAGCCTTCGCCTAACTATCCACCTCAGCGAACTCCAAAGAGTATCCAAATGCATTTTCCAGGGATAGCACCACAACAATCCTTTACGGTTTGGATTTATTTGACACCTTTTGAGGCTAAGCCTCGCTCTTACGATTTGACAATTGAAGTTTACTGTGGCGGATATAGGGCTGTCATGAACCCTCCTTCGGTGCGTATCAATATCCGTTGAACCGACCACCTTGTTTTGAACGCCAAGATAAGTAAAGCCCTAAAGCCATCGCTGGTTCAATGTTGGTGGTGAGCCTGAAGTAATGAGCACCAGACTGACCACAGGCTTTTCGGCACTCCCCCAAAAACAAATCAACTCGCTCCTTGTATGTAAGCCTCAAAACTTCTGGGTCAACTGGTAAGCGGAAAGATTCTTCCATGTCAACAAAGATTGAAGATAACGAAAAAGGCAAGTTAAGTTCGTCAGGATCAAGGATTTGTAGAACCAAAATATCATGACCACGCTTTTGAAGGTAACTCAAAGCCCTTGACAACGCTCCGTCTTCATCCAACAAATCGGACAAAATCACAAGCAATGAACGGCGCTTCAAAAATGCTGACAACTCTTCAGTTACTCTTCTCAAACGGGTTTGTCCGTCTGGCTCAACCAAATTAAGAGTTTCCAAGATGACTTGCAAGTGCGATGAGGAACGACGAGCGGGAATGAATTTTTTTATCTTTTCGCTGAAAACCACCAACCCAATTGAATCACCTTGACGCAAAACGATATAGGCAATAAGTGCAGCCAATTTGACAGCGTAATCAAGTTTGCTCCCGTTACTTCCGTAGCCCATAGAACCGCTGGCATCAAGGAGCAAATAACATTTCATGTTTGTCTCTTGCTCAAATTGGCGAACAAAAAGTTTGTCAAGTTTGGCAAATGCTTTCCAGTCCAAGTATCTTGGGTCATCGCCAGGAAAGTATGGGCGATGCTCAGCAAATTCAACAGAGAAGCCCCTGAAAGGGCTTTTGTGTCGTCCCGTCAATGTCCCTTCAACCGCTTTGCGAGCCGTTAATTCCGCTCGTCCAAGTTTAACCAAAGATTCCTTGAGAAACTGCCAAAGAGACCTTTGCATTTAACTTTTGCCTCCTTAAGTATTCACAGATTTTCAGCCAAGCCTCTCATTTTGAATTCCATTTCCCTTTTACCCTCAACGCTTCCTTAGCAACTTCCCTATCATCAAAGGGCAATTTTTTTGTGCCAACAATTTGGTAAGTCTCATGCCCTTTGCCAGCGATGAGCACGAAGTCATCAGGTTGAGCCAAGAAGATGGCATGAAAGATTGCCTTCCTGCGATCAGGTTCAACATGATAAGTCGCATCCTTTCTGACACCTTTGAGAATTTCGCCGATGATTTTTATTGGGTCTTCGGTTCTGGGATTGTCAGAAGTGATGATTGTGTAATCAGCCAAATGAGTTGCAATTCGCCCCATCTCTGGTCGCTTTGTTGGGTCACGGTCTCCACCGCAACCAAAAACGACGATCAATCTCCCTTTCGTTAACTCTCTGACTGTCAGCAAAACTTTTTCAAGGGCATCGGGAGTGTGAGCGTAATCAACAGCCACTGTAAAGTTTTGTCCTTCCTCCAAAATCTCAAGTCGTCCAGGCAGCGATTGGAATTTCGGCAAAGCATTTTCTATTGTCTGCCACGAAACTCCAAAATGACGAGCAACAGCAATTGCTGCAAGGGCATTCGCTACATTGAAACGACCAAGCAAGCGAAGAGAAAAGGAATAAGGGGCGTGAGACGAATGGCGAGTTATAACGGCAAATTGAGTGCCAGAAGGTGAAAGTTGCAGGTTTGTTGCTTGGTAGTCAGCACTTTTAACGAGCCCGTAAGTTGTTTTCGGAGCAATGCAAATGGCAAGCAATCGTTGACCGTAAAGTTCATCAGCATTAATGAAGGCATGAAATGATTTCCCGTTTCGCAAAGCGATTTCTGCGTAATCAGTGAATAATCTCGCTTTTGCTGCAAAGTAATTTTCAAAATCGCCGTGAAAATCAAGGTGATCACGAGATAAGTTGGTGAAAACGGCTGCATCAAAAAGAATTCCGTCGCTGCGCCTTTGAGCCAAAGCATGTGATGAAACTTCCATAACGACAAATTTCGCTCCCTCATTGCGAAGTCTCGCAAACCATTGAACAAGTTCTGGTGCATCTGGAGTTGTATGGTCTATTTCCCAAATTTGCCCACGCCATTTGACTCCAATAGTTCCAAGCACAGAGGCAACCTCACCTTGTTCTCCGAATTCGGAATTAAGCAAGTGGGCAATCAAATGGGTTGTTGTCGTTTTACCATTTGTCCCTGTAACGCCAATCACAGTCAGAGATTTCGTTGGTTCGCCATAAAGGCGATGGCAAAGCCAAGATAACGCTTCTCTTGTGTCAGGGACGAGCACTAATGGCTTGCCTTCAGTGGGAACTTCCCGCTCAGCAACGATAGCGACAGCACCCTTTTGCAAGGCATCTTTCACAAAATCGTGACCGTCAACTCTTAAACCTTTCAAGCAAACGAAAACTGAACCTGATTGGACTTTGCGTGAATCGTGGGTTATGCTTGTCACTTCAACATCATCGCCGATCAGTTTCGCTGATGTCAAATTAGAAACCAGTTCTGACAGTCGCATAAAATTCCACCTTTCATCAAATTTCCTGTTCATAATCGGAATTTGCTGTCAAGGGTTTTCAAAGGTCAATAACGGAAGAAGGAAAAAATGACCTTTGCCCTTTACATGTTTCAACATCTCTACCTGTCTTTCTTTGCTTTCGGCTTAATTAAAATGATAGCAGTTTCAGTTTAAACCGTCTACGAAGCAGGAAGTTTGTAAGAGTTAGCGCTCAGAAATTTGCTGGTAACTTTCGGCTAAAGTCCACAGCAAGGACGCTTTCTCTTACCTTCCCAACCGCTCTATCAAGCCTGTTTTTTTCTACCATCTTCGTCTTCACTATCTGCTCCCTTCTATCAACAAGTTCTCTTGTCTCCTTCATCTTACCTTCTGATAATGTTGTTATCTCTGGCTTTTTCGCCTCTCCATACCATGCCAAAATGAAAGCACCTATCTTGTCAGCCTTTGCCAACTTTCTCACTGACTTTGCAAACTCCTGTATATTAGAGGGTCGGCAAATTAGCAAGTCGTGAATTAACAGACAACATTCAACGCCGATTACGCCACCAAAAATTCAGGTTTCACTTGCCCTTCTTTTCGTTAATGACCATGTTCTAAAATCCCACAGCACAATTCTTAAAAGGCATTTTCCAAATAAAATTTGGAGCAAATAGTAGTCGTCGCAAACTGAAAGTTGAAGGAGTGTGAACTTCCATGAAAGTGATTGTAGCAGTAACAGGAGCAAGTGGCGCACTTTACGCTCAAAGGCTGTTGCAAGTTTTGTCTCAGCATGAGCAAGTTCGTGAAATCGCTTTTGTCATGTCCGAGCAAGGCAGGATGCTTTTCGCTCATGAACTTGGTGTCAACCTGAGTTTGAAAAATCCTGATTTGAGTTTGCTGGGTGTAAGCATGGACAAAATCGTTCCATTTCACCCTAAGGATTTGGCTGCGCCACCATCAAGTGGTTCGGCTCGTTATGATGGGATGGTCATCATCCCCTGCAGCACCAACACTTTAGCCAAAGTTGCATATGGATTTGCCGAAGATTTGATTTCAAGGGCTGCCCATGTGATTTTGAAGGAGCGCAGAAGGCTGATTATCGTCACTCGTGAAACACCACTTAGCCTCGTGACTTTGCGGAACATGGTCGCTGTCACGGAAGCAGGGGCTATAATCGTTGACGCTAACCCCGGCTTTTACCATAATCCAAAGACAATTCAGGATTTGGTTGACTTCATCGTTCAGCGTGTTTGCGACCATTTGGGGCTTAATGTTGAAATTGTCCCTCGCTGGGAGTTGCCGGAAAAATGGTGGGTTCATGAAGCCTAAATTGCATCAGAAATCGCTTTAGGTAAACTGGGCTACAATTTTGGTTGGGTCAACACTCAAAACCCAAATTTTGACAGATTTCCTTGCCGAAGAAGGAGGGCAATTGAATGCCAGAGCGAATTTTCATTGGAGTTGCTTGGCCTTACGCTAACGGGCCACTGCATTTGGGTCACATTGCTGGTGCTTATTTGCCAGCGGACATTTTCGCTCGCTTCCATCGCATGAAAGGTAACGAGGTGGTGATGGTTTCTGGCTCTGACACTCATGGCGCTCCGATAACCCTTCAGGCTGACAGAGAAGGCGTTTCACCACGAGAACTTTTTGAGCGCTACCACAAACTTTTCCTTCAAGTTTGGCAAAAGTTTGGCATCTCCTTTGACCTTTACACTCACACCGACACTGAAAACCATCACGCCATCTCTCAAAAAATTTTCCTTCGTTTGAAAGAGCGTGGCTTCCTTTTGGTTCAAAAGCAATTACAGATGTATTCGGATGCATCA
>JANXCD010000079.1 GCA_025060305.1 Armatimonadota bacterium
CTTTTGAGGTGTTGAGCCACTGGTGTCCACTACCTCACCGAAAGCGAAGGGAACACCTTTATCGGCGAGTTCAGCAAGTTCGTAAAGTATTTGCCTCATGCTTCTTTCACCTCGCCACTTTCATTTTATCTTTGAAAGGCGCTGATTGAAATTAAGGCTAAGGCTCAAATCAATCAGTTAAATCTCAACCCTTTCAATTCACTGGAGTTGCAAAGTGTAAGTCACACGATTACTCCCAACTTCGCCTTCAATCGGCTCAAGGTATCCGTTTCGGGAAGGAATCCATCTTCCCGTCCTACGGAGCGACACATTCTTTGGCTCTTCAATGCGAAAAGTTTGCCGACTATCATCAATTTGCACTGATACAGAGTTGCCAATTACTTGAATTCTGCTTGCCCTTTGACCTTCAAAAGCCATAGCAGGGAAGCGAACGAGCAATTTACTGACATTTCCGATAACTTCGGCATTAACCTGAACCGAATCAGATGTCAACTCGTAGGTTTCAACAACGGCTTGAACCTGTGGACGATTGAGTTCATATCGGATAGAAAACTTGACTTTTTTCGGATTTGTTTCGTGAACATTTACGGTTGTGTTAAGAATTTGTTCTCGTCCCATTCCTGCTAATGGTTGCCACTGGTTGTTTTCAAGCCAAGCAATTCCTACTGCTAAGGGTTCGTCCTTAATTGCAGCACCATCGCTTGGACCGACTAAAGGTTCAACACCTGCTTTGTGAACTCGCAATAAACCTGTGCTGTTGTAGTTTGGATCGGCTGATGTTTCAATCTCAACATAGAGACCGCCAGCATTGGCGATAACTTTATGGAAGTCGGGCAAATACACAACGAAGCCACCAACATCAGCGGGACAAGCGCCTTCTGGGATTTGTTCATCAGCGAAAAGCCATGCTGTTGCCAACATACCTGCTGCAAGCAAGTTGTATTGCGAATGGAAAGAGTAGCCTTCAAAACCATGTCTAAATGCAGGGTCAAAATGGTTTTTGACGATCCACAGTTCACCTGATGGGCGAACCCATCTTTTGATGGATTGTAATGCCAGCCGGGCAGCCCGCTTGAAGGCTTTAGCAGCGACCTTATCACCTTCCTGCCATTTGCGCTTTGCCCAAATTTCGTAAGTGACACATTGCATAGCCTCGTTCCATTGATGCTGAGCACTTCTTCCGCCTGTCGGTAATTCTCCACATGGAGATTGAATCAGGAGCGATGTCCAAGCCGCTCGTTCAAGCAATTCGTTGAGAACCTTTGAATGCTTACCTGAATAGCCCCTCTCTAACATGACAGCAAGGAAATGTCTTGGGAAATGGTCGTAAGCAATTGGGACATTAGGATCACGATACAAACCTTCGGCAGTGAAATGTTGAAGTTGCACTTCAAGGTAGCGCTCAATAAATGTCAAATCTGTAAATCCAGTCTGATGGCGAAGAAACTCGCCAGCAATAGCCACAACATTCCAGTTGTGGACAGAATCTTTCGTTTCTGTCAGCAAGTCACGATAAGCCTTGTAAGGGTCAATAGAACGCATAAGTTGTTCCCACCTCTGACGCCTTTCAGGTGGGACAAGTTGGCGCAAATGCTCATAGGCGATTGTCGCTGGGAAAGTGAAAAAATCGCCGTGATGGTCATTAGGCTCGCCCCTAACAAGTTGATGCAGCGAACATTCTAACGCTGCAGAAGCGCTTTCCATTAAATCGGGGCGTTTACCGCTGATAATCAAAGCGGTTGCCGCCCAAGCATAGTAAGGTGTGCTGTATTGAACTTCCCTATGCTCAAAGGGGTCAATCACATGACCTTCCTTCCCTTGGAAGCGATGGAAATAGTTGACGATGCCGTTGATAATGCTAAGGTAATCGTCACGGCTCAAGTTTGTTGGTGCAATTTGAGAATCAGACAGCAAAGGGCGCAAATTTGACAGAACTTCTTTGAACGGGTAAGTTGACAGTGGAACTTGAGCCTTCAAAGTCAATTTGTCAACCATATCCTTTCACCTCACCGAGGCGAAAATTATGTCGCATAAACTTTGGGGTTGAGAATTTTAGTCCGTTCTTTACTGAAAATTTCGTCGTAAGTCGCAGCCATACTTTCGTCTTAAGCCCAAAATTGCCTGCGATTTCTGAACTCCAGCACAGCAGGCGAAAAATTTCTCAAAGAGCGAGACTGTGGCTCGCCGAACTTTTCGGTTCGGCAATGGCACTAACCTCCAAAACAAACTTTGCAACCAAGTTAAACTTTGCAAAAGCGTTTGGCAATGTAGAAGTTACAACTGAGTTGACAAAACTGCTTTTGGGGTTGATGCAGAAATGCTTCGGAAAAATTTATTGCTTACAGGCAAGCCAGGTATCGGCAAAACGACAGTTGTTCGCAAAGTTTTGAGTTTGCTACCGCCTCAATTCAAAGCCGAAGGTTTTTTCACTGAAGAAGTTCGCAAGGTTTCTGAACGAATTGGCTTTCAAATCGTCACCCTTGATGGTCAGAGGGTTTGGCTGGCTCTCAAAGGTTTACCTTCCCATTGCCGTGTCGGTAAATACGGAGTGGACACAAAAGCGATTGAAAGCGTAATTATCCCGAGGCTGAAAAAAGCCCTTGAGCAGTCAAACTTAATCGTAGTTGATGAAATTGCCAAGATGGAATTAAGTCATCCTGAGTTTGCAAAAATTGTTTGGCAATGTCTTGAAAGTTCAAAGCCAGTTCTGGGAGTGATTCAGCAAAGCCAATTACCCTTTCTTGATAAAGTTCGCTCAAGAGAAGATGTTTGGCTTTGGGAAGTGACGATAGATAACCGAAGCGAATTGCCGATGAGAATTGCAGAAGTTTTGGTTAGCATACTTCAAATTCAAAACCCCAATCGTTCATAGCCGAAAGTCCTGTTTGAATTTTCATGCTTCCCAATGCGAAAGTGAGTGCCAAAATTGGTGAGTGCCTTGTCAATTGAATTAAAGTCTCTGAAAGGTGATAGTTCATGAGTGCAATCCCTTGGGATGCTTATCCGAACGAAATGGGAAGGTTTGGCGAATTTGGAGGTCGGTTCGTGCCTGAAACTTTGATGCATCCCCTTGAAGAACTGACCAAAGCCTTTGAGCAAGCCATCCGTGATTCCAAATTTCAGACTGAACTTAGCAATCTTTTGAGCGAGTATGTTGGTCGCCCTACGCCACTTTACTTCGCACGAAGATTGACCAAGCATATTGGTGGCGCAAGGGTTTATTTGAAACGAGAAGATTTGGCTCACACTGGCGCTCATAAAATCAACAACACTATCGGACAAGCCTTGCTGACAAAGCGAATGGGCAAACCGAGAGTGATTGCTGAAACAGGTGCAGGTCAACATGGTGTTGCAACTGCGACGGCTGCCTCTCTCTTAGGGCTTGAATGCACTATCTACATGGGCGAGTTGGATGTGGAACGGCAAAGGCTGAATGTTTTCCGAATGAGATTGCTGGGCGCTGAAGTTGTGCCTGTTAAGTCGGGAAGCAAAACCTTAAAGGACGCAATCAACGAAGCACTGCGAGATTGGGTCACCAATGTCCACACTACACACTACATTCTCGGAAGCGTCACAGGTCCGCACCCTTTCCCCAAAATGGTTCGTTACTTTCAATCGGTCATAGGGCGAGAAGCAAAACAACAAATCCTTGAACTTGAAGGACGGTTGCCTGATTATGTGGTTGCATGCGTCGGTGGAGGCAGTAACGCAATCGGAATTTTTTGGGAATTCTTGTTTCATGAAGAAGTCAAGTTAGTCGGAGTTGAAGCGGCAGGTAAAGGTTTGCAAACTGGTGAACATGCAGCAAGTTTGTGTGCAGGGACAGTCGGGGTTTTGCACGGAGCGAAAACTTTTGTTTTGCAGGATAAAGATGGTCAAATCCAAGATACACACAGCATAAGTGCTGGGCTTGATTACCCAGGCGTCGGTCCAGAACACGCTTTCTTAAAAGCAACAGGTCGTGCCCAATATGTCGCTGTGACCGATGAAGAAGCCTTAGCGGCATTTGAATTGTTGGCGAAACTTGAAGGGATTTTGCCTGCCCTTGAGCCAGCCCACGCTATCGCCTACGCTTGCCAAATTGCCAAAGACTTGCCTAAGGACGCTATCGTTTTAGTTAACCTTTCTGGTCGTGGTGACAAAGATGTTGAAGTTGTGATGCAGGCTCTCAGTGGAAGATAATTTCGTCCCTGTCAATTTCCCTTAGCGACGGGTGAACAAAAGATGTTGAAACTCAGACTCGTCAGTGCAGCCTTTGGGCTTCCTTTGGCTGCAGTCTTGATTTTCGTCGGTGGTTTGCCTTTCTTTTTCGCTATCTTAGCGCTGGCATTAGTTGGTTTGAGGGAGATTGAACAGAAGTTTCGTGAGCGAAGTTTGAAAGTGGTCAATCCCATCGCATTCCTATGCCTTTTTGCTGTTATTATTGCAAGCCAGTTGGCACGATTAAGTCAAACTTTGGCATTGACGCTAATTATGTCATCTTGGTGGTTTGCTATTTTCGGAAGCATGCTCTTCCACATTCTTAGCCATCAAACCGAAAGCCAGTTAGAACAAAGAGGTGAGCGTGCAAGCAGTATTGCTGCAACTGTTTTCTCTGTCGCTTACTTGAGCCTTTTCGCTGTCATTGTGGCTTTGCGTGAATTTGAAGTTAGCATCTCAGACCGAGTTTACCCTGTCGGTCGTGATTTAGTTTTCTTAGCAGTTATCAGCGTTTGGGTTGCCGATAGTTTTGCTTTCTTTTTTGGACGCTTCTTTGGCAAACGACCATTAGCGTTACAAATTAGCCCGGGCAAAACCCTTGAAGGTTCGGTTGCTGGCGCTATCGCAGGTTTTGTAACTTCATGGCTTTTCGCTTGGGCTTTAATTTCCTTTGGTGGCGATTTGACCTCACAAGTTTGGCTCAATTTAGTTCGCCCTTTGCCCTTTACATTTTTGGCTTTGGCACTTGGGACAATTGGGCAAATTGGCGATTTGGGCAAAAGCGTTCTCAAGAGAAGTTTGGGCATCAAAGACTTCGGCACGATAATCTTAGGTCACGGCGGCGTCCTTGATAGGTTTGACAGTTTGCTGGCAACAGTGCCAATCGTCTACCTTTATGCTTGCTGGATTTTGAGTTGACTGAAACTTTAGACTCATGCTTTACTGGATTTTTAAGTAGCGATATTTACGCAAATCTTTCCCAAGTAAATGCGCTAAATTTTTTCCTTGACGGAGGTGTTTGGTTTATGCATTACCGAGTCTTAATTGCCGACCCGCTTGAAGATGTTGGAATCAACTTGCTCAAAGAAATCGCCGATGTTGATATCCGAACGAAACTTGGCGAAGAAAACTTATGCCAAATCGTTGGTGACTATGACGCCTTAGTTGTCCGAAGTGGAACGAAAGTCACAAGAAAAATCATTGAGCACGGATTGAAACTTAAGGTCATCGGGCGAGCAGGTGTCGGGGTTGACAACATTGAAGTTGATGCTGCAACTGAAAGAGGAATTTTCGTCGTTAATGCTCCATCAGCAATCACTACTGCAACTGCCGAACATACTTTTGCTTTGCTACTTGCTTTGATGCGGAAAATTCCTCAGGCTTTCGCTTCACTAAAGGAGGGCAAATGGGAGCGGACAAAATTTGTCGGTTCACAACTTCAAGGCAAAACTATCGGCATCGTCGGGCTTGGACGAATTGGAACTCAAGTTGCACGCTATGCAAAAGCCTTTGGGATGAAAGTCATCGGTTGCGACCCTTTCATATCAGAAGAGCGAGCAAGGCAGTTGGGAATTGAACTTAAGGAACTTGACGAACTTTTGCGAGAGGCTGACATAATCACGCTCCATGTCCCGCTAACAAAGGAAACAAGAAAGATGATTGACGCTCGTGCAATTTCATTGATGAAAAAGGGAGCGATTTTAGTCAACACATCTCGTGGCGGTGTTGTAGACGAAGCAGCCCTTTACGAAGCGCTCCTTTCAGGCAAATTGGCTGGCGCTGCTTTGGATGTTTTTGAGCAAGAGCCACCAAAGGAAGGCAGTATCAGTTTCAAATTGCTTCAACTTGAGAATGTTATCGCCACACCCCACTTGGGTGCTTCAGCGAAAGAGGCTCAAGAAGAGGCTGCTCTGGAAATCGCAAAACAAGTGATAGCGGTTCTAAAGGGCGAATTTCCAACGACTGCTGTCAATATTCCAGCGATTCCGCCAGAATTGCTCCAAACGCTGCGCCCATTTATGGAACTTGCTAGCAAGATGGGTCGGCTTTTGAGCCAGTTAGTAAGAGGTCGTGTTGAAGAAGTTAGGCTGCATTATTTTGGCTCTTTGTCTGAAGTTGAAACCGAGCCTTTAAATCGTGCCTTCTTGAAAGGCTTAATGGAGATGAGGCTGCCTGAAACTGTCAACCTTGTCAATGCACCTGCTCTGGCTAAGTCAAGGGGCATAAAATTGACTGATGAAAGAAGCACTGAGCCAACTGATTACGCTTCGCTCATAGTCGCTTCCGTCAGAACACATCAAGAGGAGCGGTCGGTTTCAGGCACAATCTTTCACGGTGTCGGTCCGAGAATTGTGCAAATCAACGGTTACCGAGTTGATGTCATCCCTGAAGGGCATGCCATCATCGTTGAGCAAGTTGACAAGCCAGGCATCATCGGTCGTGTTGGCACTTTGCTCGGTCAGCACGCAATTAACATCGCTTTCATGCAAGTCGGTCGTAAAGAAATTGGCGGTCATGCTGTCATGGTCATCATGATTGACACTCCAGCAACACCTGAACTTTTGGAGCAAATCAAGCAATCCCATGATGCGATTTTGGATGCCCATCAAGTTGACTTCGGACCAACACTTGCTGGTGCATAGCGAATTGTAATATTCTGTCAATAAACCACTGAAGTCACAACTGCAAGCCTTCATCACTTTTCCTTTCCGAAGGACTCCCCCTTCAAAAGCCAAAAGAGCAACCAGTGGCGCTTCTTTTGCTGCTCATTCAAGGTTTGCAAAGAAGCGCCAAAGGCAACTTGAGCAAAGGTAAATGCTGAAGGTAAAAGGATGACTTCGCCTTTGCCCAATTTGATAAAGGCAATGGCAGTCTGCCCATCATTCAATCGTCCTAAAACCTGCCCACTTTTAGACAACTTCAAAGGTGCGATCTCTACGCAAAGCACAGACCAGCCATCATCCTTTTTGACCCAATCTTTTTCTCTCAACCCATCAATTTCAACAGAAGCGCCCAACTTGCTACTCAAATGTTGATAGACAGGGTCATTAGCCAGTAATCTTTTGGCATTCTCCTGTTTTTGTGCTTTTGTCATCGGCTTGATTGGTTGAACAGGTCGCGAAAAGAAAGGATGGATAGCAAATTCCATTTCCACTATCGTTCCTTCTCGGATAGAAGGTCGCTCCCAGCCACTTGGGTCAATCAGCCAAAGCAATCGCCCACCTTTTTCAACCCAATTCATCAACTTTTTGGCTTGTCTATCTGTCAAGCGAGTTATCGGCGTTAACAAAACTGCACTGGCTTTAGCATGAGCAGCATCTTCTGGCAATTCATCGGGACGAATAAGCCGAGGCAGCAATCCTACTCGTTGAGGGCTAACAAAAAGTTCGTGAAACATGTGTTCTGAAGGGTCATGAGGTGTTTTTCCGATGAACAACCTGCGGTTGCTTTCGTCAGAAAACAAGAAAAAGACTTGCTGGCTCAAAGGAATGTTCTTTGCAGGCAAAGATGCATAGGTGCTTATCAAATTAGTCGCTGTCAAAGCGATAGCGAAAGCAACCGACAAACCTTCAAGAAAGAAAACGACAAGAAAAGGCGAAGAGCGAAATGTGAGAAAAATGGCAAAAAGCAAAATCAAACCGCTGATGAAAATTGCCAGCCACTTCAAAGGCAAAGCATTTTTGCGATTGAGCCATTCAACTGTGTGGAGCGCTAACTCCCAAGTTCCAGGTTCAGGCAATCCGAAATTGGAAAGAAAAGTGCTTTCACCTAAGGCGACAATGCGTCCTTTGCCGAAAGTTTTAGCAACGCAAAAAGCGTAATCGCCGAAACGGTTCATCGCTTCACGATTAAATTCGCCAAAAAAGTTGCGACGAGCATAATCGGCAAGGTCACTAAACAAATGAGCACCAACAGTTATCCGATGGGTTAGCAGAGATGAATGAAGGCTGCAAGAGGTGTAATAAGTCAGATGAGGCGAACCTGCCACTATGGGATGCCACAAAAATGGCGGACGCTCCCACTCAAGCCAATGGGAACTTTCCAAAGAGTGAAAAGACGGATAAACGGCATCTGGACGAAAAACGATGCCAAAAGCAGAAGCAACAAAGTTGAGTGCAGTTGCCGAGCCAAAAACATTGGTGTGGTCGCCAATCAGCCAAAGCCCTCCGCCTTCTCTCACCCAATCCTTTATGGCAGCCACTTCCTCAACCTTGTAAGGCAAAGTCGGTATCTTCAAGATGAGGACATCAACATCTTCAAGGACTTGATATGTGATGGGTTGACGAAGGGCTTTGACATCATAAATCTTGCCCATGAAAAAAGCCATTCGGTTGAAAGTGTAACCTGTCCCTCTCCTCCAGTCC
>JANXCD010000007.1 GCA_025060305.1 Armatimonadota bacterium
CTGAAATTGGTTACGAAGAAGGCTTGAAATTCGTCTATGCTGGCAACTTGCCTGGCATGGTCGGACAATACGAGAACACCTATTGTCCCAAATGCCACCAGTTGCTTATTGAGCGATATGGCTTCCAAGTTCGCCGCTATCGCATTACCAACGGCAAATGCCCCGACTGCAGCGAGCCAATTCCCGGAGTTTGGTGGAAAGACGAGGAGGTGCCATCGTATTTGAGGCGTTGAACGAGTAACGCTCAGCAAAATCGGTTGAGCATGTAAGGCGAAACCATGGTGTTCGCTCTCAGCAGCCACTTCTACGAGTTTCCAAATAACCCTGCAATATGATGACTGCTGCAAGTTTGTCACGGACTTGCTTGCGTTTCTTCCTTGAAAAATCTGCTTCAATCAAAACTCGCTCGGCTATGCGAGTGGTAAAGCGTTCATCAAAAAGCACAACAGTTGCTTTCGTTTTTCCTTTCAATTTTTCGGCAAACGAACGAACTTTTTGCTCCATTTCACTTTGCTTCCCATCTGTTCGTAACGGCAATCCGACGACGATTGTCTCAACACGATACTTTTGCGTCAGTTGAACGATTTGAGCGATAACTTCGTCATCGCTAATTCGGAGCAAGGTCGTTAAAGGGTAAGCGGTAATTTGCAATTCATCGCTTATTGCTATGCCGACTCGCTTTTCACCGTAATCAATGGCAAGGATACGCCCCAACACTTCTCACCTCGTTTTTGAGTGAAAGCGTTCGTTTATAACGCCTTAGCAGAGTAGGGGAGTTCAAAGTTCAATAAAGTTACGCAAAATTTGCAAGCCAATTTTGCTGCTCTTTTCAGGGTGAAATTGAGTGCCGAAGATATTGTCAAAGGCGATGGCGGAAACAAATTCAATTCCGTGCTCTGTTGTGGCTGCTATGATGGAGGTGTCTTGAGGAACAGGAAAATAACTGTGCACAAAGTAAACCATTGCGCCATTGGGAACGCTTGTAAAAAGTGGCTCAGGTTTGTGAATCTTCAAGGCGTTCCAGCCCATATGAGGGACACGAAGGTCATCTCGTTCGGGGAAACGAACAACTTTACCTCGCACCAATTTCAAGCCCTCATGGCTTCCCATCTCCTCGCTTTCGTCAAATAGCAACTGCAAACCTAAACAAACACCAAGCAAAGGAGTCCCACCTTTGACAGCATCTTGAATTGCTGCTGCCAAGCCTAAGCGTCGCAAATTTGCCATGCCTGTCCCAAATGCTCCTACTCCAGGCAAAATCAACTTGTTTGCTCGTGCTACTTCATCTGGGTCACTTGTCAGCGAGACTTGACAACCCAAGAACTCTATGGCTTTTGTGACACTCTTCAAGTTACTGACACCATAGTCAATGACTTTAACCTCCACTTGATCAATCCCCCTTATGTTTTCTGCCGACAAAAATTCTGTAGGACTACGCAATCACGGAAGCGCCCCTAAAAACTCATTGATATTAACGCTCCATGCATGACAGAACGAGCGCTCAAAAGCGCTGTTTCTTTGCCTGAAAGTTCAAAGATGGCAAGGAGCAAAATCAAACCTGCAATGATGACAGTCTCACGACCCCGCTCCATTCCTTGAACTTGCCTTCTATCGCTAATTGTCAAAGAAGATAATTTCTCAAGCCATTCACGAACTATGTTTGGTCTGATTGGCAAGCCATGAATTCGTGATGGTTCAAACTGGCGAAGGTTTAAGCGAAAAACTCCCAATTGGGCAGCAGTCCCTCCAGTTAACACTAAAACATTTGCCTCCCGTAGCAGGGACATCACAGGTTGAATTTGTTCCAAAGCGAATTGCTTGCAATTTTCCAACTGATTTGATGTTGGTGGGTCGTCAACGAGAAATTTTTCTGTCAATTGACGAGAGCCAATTGGGATGCTTAGCCAGCGTTCTGGTCTTTGCAACTTCCCTAATGATACTTCTGTGCTTCCGCCTCCGACATCGGCAACTGCGAAAAGGGCATCAATGTGGAAATGAATTTTCAAACCCGAAGTTGCTCCGATGAAAGCCAGCCTCGCTTCATCATCAGCAGATAGGATTTGTAAGGGCATTCCTGTCGTTTTTTCTAATCGCTCAATGAAAATCGCACTGTTATTTGCTTTTCTAACTGGCTCAGTTCCCAGCAAAATAAACTTGCGAGCCTCAAGGGCTTTTAGTCTTCTTATGAATGCAGTAACAGCGCCTATAGTTGCTTCAATAGCGATTGGAGATAATTCACCTCTCTCAACAAGTCCATGACCAAGCCCTGTAATTGAGCCACCAACTTCAATGTCAATCCACTCGTTGCCTTTTCGTTCAGCGAGAAGGTAACGGACAGCATTCGTTCCAATGTCAATGATAGCGACACGCATGAAAATTCCCTCCTTCAAGCCTAAAACAATCGTGCCACTCTCGCAACATACTTGTTTGATGCAAATTGAAAAGTTCAAGGAGGTGGTCTCGTTATGGAATGGTTGACTGAAGGTTCAATCACAACACCTGAAGGTTTTTGGGCAGCAGGCATCGCTTGTGGCATTAAGGTCGCTGGCAAAAAAGATTTGGCAGTTGTTTTCAGTGAAACGCCTTGTGTAGCAGGAGCAACTTTTACGACTAACAAAGTTAAGGCATCACACATCTTCGTCAGCAAAGAAAACTTGAGACCGCAAAAAGCGACTGTCAGGGCGATTGTAGCAAATAGTGGGAATGCAAACTGCTGCACAGGACAAAAAGGAATTGAAGATGCAAAGCGAATGTGCGAAATTGTTGCTTCAGAATTAAGCGCTCAAAGGCAGGTCAATGTTCAACCCCATGAGGTTTTAGTGGCGTCAACGGGTGTCATCGGCGTCCCGTTGCCTATGGACAAAGTTGAGCAAGGTATAAAATCAGCAGTTGAAAGGTTGTCAAGGGAAGGTGGTTTAGAAGCAGCAGAAGCCATTATGACTACGGACACAAAACCCAAATTTGCCGCCCTTCAATTGGAACTCAACGGCAAAATCATCCATATAGGTGGCATTGCTAAAGGCGCTGGAATGATCGCTCCAAATATGGCTACAATGCTTTGTTTCATCGGCACAGAGGCTTGCATCGGAAGGAAGGCTTTGCAAACGGCACTGAAATATGCTGTTGAGCGCAGTTTCAACAGCATTAGCGTTGACGGCGATACTTCAACTAACGACACTGTTTTCGTTTTGGCTAATTGGCTTTCTGGTGGCGACGAAATTTTAGAAAGCAGTGAAGCCTTTGTAAAATTCCGCACTGCCCTAACGAAACTGTGTCAAAAGTTGGCAAAGGCTATCGCTGCTGATGGAGAAGGAGCAACTAAGTTGATTGAAATCCGAGTGACGGGTGCAACAAGCGAAAGTGAAGCAAAAGCAGTTGCCATGACTGTCGCCAATTCAAACCTCGTAAAAACAGCGCTCTTCGGAAATGACCCAAACTGGGGCAGGATCGCAGCAGCAGTTGGACGCTCGCCAGCAAAAGTCAATCAAACAGCATTGACGATTTGCATTGGCGAATTTGAATGTTTCCGAAAGGGAGAGCCAATTGACTTTGACAAAGATGCCGCCCACCAATGGCTCAAATCAAACAGCGAAATAGACATTAGCATTGACTTAGGTTTGGGAAATGCTTCTTGGACAGTTTGGACTTGCGATTTGAGCGAAGAATATGTTCACTCTAATGCCGAATACACGACATGAAAGTTAATGGTTGACTGTCAGACTTTTAGCGCTAAAATCCAAACTCCTTTTACACAAAATCTTGAGAATAGTTGAGACTTGCCCAAAAAAGAAAAAATCGGATGGGTCTCGTCTGCTTTTTGAATGTAAAATTTTCGGCTTCAGCGCTTCTTTACAGCCTGAAAGGATTTCGTAAACTCTTGTTCCCACCACTGCAATTTGTCTACAAGTTCATTGAAGGTGTTATCGGTATGAAGGGGCGTTATTGAAACAAAACCTTTTGCTAATTCGCCGACATCTGTATCTGGCAGAAATTCGCTAACTGGTCTTTCCGAACCTCTCCAAAAGTAAATCCATCCTTGAGGGTCAACACGCTTCTCTGGCTCACCGACATAGTGCTTAAAACCCTTTCGGGTGATTTTTAGCCCCTTGATTTGCTCAAAGGGCAAATTGGGAACATTGACATTGAGAAAGACGCCACGAGGTAGTTGAGTTTTTAGAAGTTGCCTTGCTAACCAATCGGCAACCAAAGCAGCACTCTCATATTCATTGCTTTCAAATCCATCTATAGAAATTGCGAAAGCGCAACAACCCTCCAAAGCAGCCTCACGGGCAACTGCCAATGTTCCAGAATAGATGATGTCATCACCTAAATTCGGTCCGTCGTTAATCCCTCCGATAACTAAGTCAGGTTTGCGTGGGCAAAGAACTCGGATGCCCAAGATAGCACAATCAGCGGGCATACCGTTGCAAGCGTAAATTGTATCACCATCAGGGTCTTCCCACTCAAAAACTCTCAAAGGTTTGTGCAAGGTAATTGCGTGGCTGGACGAACTTCTCGGTCGTTCAGGTGCGACTACTATGACATCGCCAATCCTTTTCATTGCTCTTTTCAAGTGCAGCAAACCTTTAGCGTGAATTCCATCGTCGTTGCTCAGCAAAATCAAAGGTTTCTTCCTCACCTTTTGACACCCCTTCAGAAGGCTCTTGTTCGCAATTGTCTTTGCTCATCTATGAAAAAACTTTGCCATGTTTTTCAGGCTCTTGTTATAAAGTTCCGAGAGCATGCTCATCTCATTTTGCATTACAATTTTGCGTGGCACAAAAATCGTTAAAAGTTAGGAGGTGAAATTGATTGGCATTAAAATGGGGCATCGTAGGTGTAAGCGGGATAGGCGTATCTCACGCTAAAGCCTTACAAGGCTTTGAAGGGGTGGAATTATACGCAGCCTGTGATATCGTTCCCGAAATTCTTGAGAAATTTTGCGAGCAATTTAATATCCTGCACAAGTTCACTGACTACGAAGAGTTTCTGAGAAGTGAAGTTGAAGTGGTATCAATTTGCACACCTCACTTTTTGCACGCTGAACAAGCCATCGCTTCATTGGAAGCAGGCAAGAATGTTTTATGCGAAAAACCATTGGCAATTTCTGTTTCAGAGGCTGATGCAATGGTTGAAGCAGCCCAAAAGGCTAAAGGCAAGGCAGGTGTTGTCTTTCAATTCCGCCTTTACCCTCCAGTTCAGGCTATCAAGAAATTGATGCCAGAAATTGGTGAGTTGCTTAGAGGGTTTTACCAATGTCATCATTTCCGAACTAACACTTACTACCGACAAGGCAAATGGCGTGGAACTTGGTGGGGAGAAGGCGGAGGAGTTCTCATCAACCAAGCCATTCATGACCTTGATATTCTCGTTTTCTTGCTTGGCTTGCCAAAACAAGTAATTGCAAGAGTTAACAATCTGGGACATGAAGGAATTGAAGTTGAAGACATAGCGACGGCAGTTTTTGAGTGGGACAATGGTGCTCAATTTGTAGTCCATATTTCAAGCGTTGTCAGTGGATTGCCAACAAGATTTGAGGTCACTGGCGACAATGCGACGATTGTCATGGAGGGCGAAAATGTCAAGATTGGAAGATATGACATATCGCTTCGTCAATTCTTGAGTGAAAGCCAAGAGGTTTGGGGAAGCCCAAAAGTGAGTTGGGAAGATGTCTCAATTGACAAATCAATGCCTCACAGTCATGAAGATTCTGTTCGCTTGTTTGCAAAATCCTTAATGGAAGGTGAAAGCCCGCCAGTTTCTTTTGCTGAAGGCGCAAAATCTCTGGAATTAATGAATAGCATGATTTTGTCTCACTTCTGTGGTTCGCCAGTTTCAATTCCAGTTGACCGAAAAGCCTACAATGACTTGTTGGCAGAATTGAAAGAAGGTAAAAGGAGGCTGAGAAAGTGAGCAAGAGAATAATCATTCGTTCAGGTTCTATCTCTGCGGAAGCAGAATTGAACGAAACAGAGACAGCAAAAAAGATTTACGAAGCGCTTCCCCTGAAATCAGTGGCAAACCGATGGGGTGACGAAGTTTACTTTTCAATTCCTGTCAAATGCAGACCAGAAAATCAGCAGGAAGTCGTTAACTTTGGCGATTTGGGCTATTGGGTGCCTGGTAGTGCCTTTTGCATCTTTTTTGGTCCAACACCTTCAAGTAAAACCCCAGACGAAATTCGTCCAGCGAGCCCTGTCAATGT
Organism: Armatimonadota bacterium; assembly: GCA_025060305.1. Classification (GTDB taxonomy): domain Bacteria; phylum Armatimonadota; class Fervidibacteria; order Fervidibacterales; family Fervidibacteraceae; genus Fervidibacter. The sequence continues at coordinate 6,206 of JANXCD010000007.1, forward strand.
CTTTGGCAAAATTGTCGGTGAACCAACTGTTTTCAAGGCTGTCAAGGATGGAGATGAAATTATTGTTGAACGAAGCGAATAGTTTAACCAAAGCAAATTGAGCAAAAAGGGAGATAAACAAAAACAAGGAAGCAAACGAAAAATGCGAAACACCCTATTGACTTCAGTCTTTATGTTCCTTTGACTAAGAGGAGAGCGAGAAGGCAAAAGATGAGGGTCAAGGCGTAAAGGGTCAAGACTGCTTGTCTTTGGTCTAAACCGCTGTCAATCAACTTGTGATGCAAATGTCCTCGGTCAGCACTAAAAATTGAACGCCCCGTTAGCCACCTGCGAAGGATTGCGAAAGTCGTATCAATAAGCGGATAGGCTAAAACCAAACTCGTCATGAAAAGGACAGACAAAGCAGCGAAACTTTTGACAGCGCCGAGAATAGAGAAAGTTGCAAAAAGATAGCCAAGGGTCATTGCACCAGTATCGCCCATGAAGACTTTCGCTGGATGGAAATTGTAGGGCAAGAAGCCAACACAAGCGCCAGCAATGGCGGCGAAAGTGACTGCTATGGGCAACAAGTTTTGATTTGCTACAAGGAAGGATAGAGTGAGAGCAGCGAAGAAACTGACGCCAGCAGCCAAACCATCCAAACCATCAATCAAGTTGACTGCATTAGTGAGAGCCAAAATCCAAAAGATTGTCAAAAGCCAAGACTGCCATGTTGTCAAGTAGAGATAACCTTCGCCCAAAGGGTTGTTGATAAAGGAAATTTTTAGCCCAAAGACAACTGGTAGAAGGGCAGCAATAAATTGTCCAGCAAGTTTCAATTTCGGTCGCAGTGAAAAACGGTCATCAAAAGTGCCAATAAAGATGATGACAAGTAAGCCAAGAGAAACTCCAAAGATGTTTGCAGGCAAAGTTTTTAGGGAGAGCCAACCCACTGTTGAGCCAATCAAAATTGCTATTGCCAAAGCAACGCCACCCCAAGATGGGATAGGTTCATGATGTATTTTGCGAGCGGAAGGTTGGGCAATTATTCCAAGTTTGATAGCCCATTGAATTGACAGGGGTGTCATGACTATGCTAATGGAGGTTGCTACTAAGAAAGCGAGTGCTAAAGCAGTTAGCATTGTGCTTTTGCCTCCTCAGTTTCAAGAACTTCCAGAGCGGAGATTTTTTCCAAACGCCTTTTGTGGCGTTCATCTTCGCTGAAAGGAGTTTCAAGCCAAACCTTAACTATTTCCCAAGCCAACTCAAAGCCAATAACTCTTGCGCCTAAAGCCAAAACATTGGCATCGTTATGACTGCGAGCCATTCGTGCTGTGTATTCGTTCCAGCAAAGAGCGCACCTGACTCCGAAAACTTTATTGGCTGCTATGGAACTTCCAATGCCAGTTCCACAAATCACAATGCCAGTATCGCATTCTTTTGAAGCGACGGCATGGGCAACAGCAGAGGAGAAATCGGGATAGTCGCAAGGTTTAGGGTTGTTTGTGCCAAAGTCAAGGCATTCATAACCTTTCTCCGTTAAAAGATTTTTCAACCATTCCTTCAGTTCAAAACCTGCGTGATCGCTCCCTAAGGCTATCCTTTTAGGCAAAGAGGATTTTGTCATACCTTTTCACCTATTTATGTCTCCGAATGGAGAACTTTTTCCACATCATCAAAGTAGTAGCCTTCATCTTTGGCACGCTTGGGATAAATAGGCAAGCGAACGAAGAAGGTTGAACCTTTACCTAAACCTTCGCTTTCAGCCCATATTTGACCTTCATGTAACTCAACCAAATGTTTGACAAGGTAAAGTCCAATTCCTGTTCCGCCAGCAGCCCTTGTTTCTTTTGTATCAATGCGCTCAAACTTCTCAAAGATTTTGCTTAGTTTGTCTTTGGGTATTCCAATCCCTTGGTCTTTGACGCTTATCAGTATGGTGTTATTTTCACGGATGGCTCGCACACGAACTTCGCCACCGTTAGGCGAATACTTGATAGCGTTGTTAACCAAATTAGTTAAGATGCCGTCAATTTTGTCCTCATCAGCCACGATGGGAGGCAATGGTTTTGGTATGTCGGAGATGAGTTGGTGTTTATCAGTGTAACTGCGTTGAATTGCTAAAACTCGGTCAACGAGTTTTGCAAGTTCAACCTTTTGCCAGTGAGGCTGTAAGGCTACACCCCTTTCAATTCTTGAAAGATTCAACAAGTCTTCAATTAATCGCTTTAGCCTGTCTGTCTCTTGGTCAATAATTTGGTAGAACTCATATCTTGTCTCAGCGTCAAAATAACCTTCACGGTCTTCAAGGAGTGTTGCAACGAAGCCTTTGATAGAAGTTAGAGGCGTTCGCAATTCATGAGAGACAGTGGAAACAAACTCGGTCTTCATCCGTTCCACTCGCCTTATTTCGGTTATGTCTGAAAAGAGGGCAATAATTCCTGTCGGGTTGCCATGTTCGTCTCTAACTATGCTCGTCTCAACTCGGTATATTCGCTCCTCAGGTTCGTGAATTTCAACTTCGTCGGTTAACTCAGACTTGTCAGAGAGAGCGTTTAACAAAATTGAACGGACTTTGTCGTGTCGGACGACTTCGTTGAAGGGCTTCCCGATGAGATTGCCATCAACACCACCACAGAAGGCTTGAAATGCCGTTCGGTTGATAAGGCTAATTTTGCCATTGTTGTTGACTAAGATAACTCCCGCCGTTACGCTTTCAAAGGCTCGTTCAAGTTGCTCAGTTCTCTCCCTCAACTCAATGTAAATTTGAGCGCCTGCAATAACTGATGCGGATTGACGGGAGAGGATTTCAAGGATTCGTCTGTCTTCTTCGGAGAAAGGTAACTGACGGCGCTTATTGGCAACCATTAAGACGCCAATGGCTTTCCTTTCAACGACTCTTTGCTCTTCATCCCTTTTGTCCCACATCAAAGGCACCAAGATGGCATTGTAAATTCCAGCACTTTGCAGGACCTTAATATCTGAGTAACGACTTTCACGAGTGTCATTTACTGTCACTGGAACTCGTTGAATGAACACATGCTGGATGAGACCGTCACGAGGGACAGTGCCAATGGCTCCCAAACTTGAAATTTCAATGCCTACTGTCGGAGGATGAAGTATGAGGATGTCTTCGTCGGTGCGATGGACGAAAAACACACAAATCTCTGCCTGAAGCAACTTAGAAAAGCGAGAGAACATGCGGGTAAGGGTTTGAGTCAACTCCTCTTGGGTAGTTGGTGGGACTACTGCAGTGGTTGCTTGACTTTCTTTCGCTTCAGCCAATTGTCTTTCCAATTGGCGTCTTTGTTCTTCCAATTCGGCTATTCGTTGCCTTAAATTCACAAGTTCTCGCTCCAATTCGTCTCGGCTCATTGCCTAATCCCTCCAACAGTAGAAAGGTCTTCTGAATTTCATTGGGCAAGCCTGCTTTTTATTATGGCACAGCATTTGATGAATTAATCTCTTTGGTGAAAGACCTTATAAGGTTGACAAACCCAGAAGTTGCCACGACGGTAAACTATCCCGACACCCAAAAAAAGATTATCTTGGTCGTAAAGTCGCATGAAACTTTCCCCTTTTAAGTTCGGGTAGTTCCAAAGTGTTCCAACTACGCTCTCCATCCCATTCAAAATCCTTCTTGCTTCAATTTTTGTCAACACTAAGGATGGAAACATTGGTAGGGCTTGATCTGGTGGCAATAAGTTTTGCTGCCAATTCCCTGTCAAAACTTCTTCAGCAAACTCTTCCAAAGTCAAACCTTGCTCGCTTTTGAATGGACCGACTTGTGTCCTGACGAGAAAGTGCTGATATGAGCCAAATCCCAGAAAATCACCTATATCTGACGCTAATGTGCGAATGTAAGTTCCACTGGAACAATGAACTTCAATCAATGCTCGTTTGACAGGTTTATCCCACCACTTCAGCAAAGTGAGTCGGTAAATTTGGACTTTTCTCGGTTTCCTTTCAACTTCTATTCCTTTGCGAGCCAACTCATATAGCCTTTTGCCTTGATAATGGACAGCCGAAAGCATAGGTGGAATTTGTTCTATCTCGCCGACAAAATTTGGCAAAACCTTTTCCAAATCTTCAAAGGTGAGTTTATCTGCTGGTTTAACTTCAACGATTTCACCTTCTGCGTCTTGAGTTTTCGTTTTAACCCCGAAAACCAACTCAAATCTGTAAACTTTGTCAAGTCCAGAGAGAAACTCAGAAAGGCGAGTTGCCCTTCCCAAGCAAAGCAACATAAGGCCAGAAGCCAAAGGGTCAAGGGTTCCTGTGTGTCCGACCCTTCTCATCCTAAGTTTCTTTCGGACAAACTCAACCAAATCATGTGATGTCATTCCTGAAGGTTTTAACAGTATCAAAATGCCTTCAGGTTCACTAACTCTTGTCGCCATCTACATCACCCTTTCGGCTATTCAAATTTTTCAAAGTCTTTCGGACTTCACTTAAAACCTGTTTCACTACCGCATGCAGGGCTAAATTCAACTTGCAACCTGCTGCTGCTTGATGTCCGCCTCCGCCAAATTGGCGGGCGATGGCAGCGACATCAACATCTTCCTTTGACCTTAGGCTAACTTTGACAAAATTTCTTTTAACCTCTCGGAAAAGGACGGCAACTTTTGCTCCATCCACTGCTCTTAGGAAGTTGACGAAGTTTTCAGTGTCCTCATCGGTTGTTGCTGTTTGGGCAAAATCCTTTTCTGTCAGAACAGACCAAGATAGACCAATTTCAGGTTCAAACTTAGCCCTTTTAAGCATTCTCGCCAGCAATTTTGTCGCTTCAAAGGAGCGAACTTCCCAAACTCGGTAAGCCAAGTCTTGAGGGTCAACTCCGTATCCTAACAATAGCGCAGCAAGCCTTAAAGTCCTCGGTTTAGTGTTGCGGAAGTGAAAAACACCTGTGTCCGAAATGATACCTGCGTAAAGGCATGTTGCTATCTCAACTGTCATCGGGATTTTCAGGGCTTTGAGAAGTTCGTAAATCATCTCGGCAGTTGCAGCAGCATTTGGGTTTACCCACTCAATCTGGTTTTCACTTTTTCGCCCGTGCTTTTTAGGATGATGGTCAATCACAAGCATCGGTAAGTTAGCGTTTTGTCGGAATTCCTTTGGAAGGTCGGCTCGGTTCAGTTCGGCACAATCAACCAAAATCAAAAGTTTAGGCTCAAAGGAAGGCTCTATTTTGACTTTTTCGGCTTTAGGCAAAAACTCATATCGCTTCGGAACACCATTGTGGCAAACAACTTCAACCACCTTGCCAAGTTTCTCCAAGCCTAAGGTTAAAGCCAAAGCGCTACCAATAGCGTCGCCTTCAGGACTGACATGGGAAGCGATGAGAATTTTGTCCGACGAAAGTAAAATATCCAAAATTTCCTTTGGAACTTTCATGATCTCAAGAAGCACACCTCACTTTTCTGATTTTCGGCGAGCCTTTTTCCTGATTGATTTTCCAGTAGAGTCTTCGGTTTCAGAAACCGATTTGCTCTGGGCAATTTGGTCTAAAATTGCTAAAACGCCCATTGCCTTTTCAATTCTTTTGTCAACGAAGAAAGTCAACCTCGGTATGAATCTCCAATGGACATTTTTGTTGATTTCCTCTCGTATAAGAGGTTCGGCATTTTGAAGGGCTTCCACAGCCTCCTTTTCCTTCTGCTCACCACCCAAGACAGTGAAGTAAACTTTGCCGTGTTGAAAATCCGGTGACAACTGAACTTCAGTGATGGTTACAAACTGCAGCCTTGGGTCTCTCATCCTATGAACTAAAAAATCGCCTATGATTTCCCGCAAAAGTTCGTTGGCTCTTTCAATTCTTCGGAAACCCACGATTTAATCACCCACCTTCTTCCACATGTTCTGATTTTCACTCTTTACTAAATTCTGCTGGTGAAGGCTTTTTCATCACCAATATAGGCTTTAGCCTGTAGAAATTTTCGCCCAATGAATTTGGCGCTTAGTGTGTTCTTCATCAATCACTGGCTAAAGCCGATGGCGTGGCTAACCGAGAACCAAAAAACCTTTGCAGTAAAGAGCGCTGATTTTTCCCTACAGGGGACGAAACTTCCCTTACTTGGCTTGATCAATTTTTGCCCTTTGAGGGAAGGCTTTGTCTATAACCACTTCACCTGCACCCATTTCTATCGCTTGCTTTTGCAACCTTTCAGCAAATGTTTTTTCCATCTCTGCTTTTACGGTCACCCAATCAGTGTTGTAAATGATATTTTGGACGACGCCATTGCGGTAAACAAAAGCAATCAAATTTTGTGCCCAGAGAGCCAACTTCGCTCTGACATTGACAACTCTCATTCGCTCAAACTCTTTCTGGATTTGCAGAAGAAGTTCATCAACACCTTCACCTGTTAGAGCAGAGATCAAAACAGCATTAGGGTATCGCTTCAAAAGGGCTTCCCTGTCCCAACTTGGTGGCAGTTTGTCTGCTTTGTTGAGAACAAGTAGGGTTGGTTTATCGCCAGCGCCAATTTCCTGTAAAGTTTTTTCAACGACTTTGATTTGTTCGTCCGATGCGGGATGAGAAATATCAACCAAATGAAGCAAAAGGTCTGCTGTCATAACTTCTTCCAAAGTAGCATGGAAGGAAGCAATCAGGTGAGGTGGTAGGTTGCGAATGAAGCCGATAGTGTCGGTCAGCAAAACCTTGTGTCCGTTAGGCAAGTAAAGAATTCGCGTAGTTGCATCAAGGGTAGCAAAAAGCCTATCCTCAACGAAAACGCCAGCCTTAGTCAAGGCGTTCATCAAAGTTGATTTCCCGACATTGGTATAACCGACGAGAGCAATAGTGAACAACTCCTTTTCTTTTCGGCTCTTAACTCTTTCAGTAGTTTGTCGTTGGATTTCCAGCAACTCCCTTTGCAAATCAACAATTCTTTTCTTTGCCCTTCTTTGGTCAACTTCCAATTGAGTTTCGCCAGGTCCACGAGTTCCAATTCCACCGCCAAGTCGTGAAAGGTGCTTCCACATTCGCCTCAGGCGTGGGAGTTGATACTGCAATTGAGCAAGTTCAACTTGAAGCATTGCCTGTTTGGTTCTTGCTCTTTTAGCAAAAATATCAAGGATAAGTTCAGTTCTGTCAACTACTCTGACATTCAGCAAATTTTCAAGGTTGCGGGCTTGGGCAGGTGTAAGTTCATGGTTGAAGATGACCAAATCGGCTTCAAATTCGGCACACATTCTCGCCAACTCTTCTGCCTTGCCACGACCAATAAAATAAGCGGGGTCAACCTCCTTTCGGGTTTGAAGCAGGATGCCAACAATATCTGCACCTGCAGTATCGGCAAGGGCTTCAAGTTCATCAAGTTCCTCATCAAGTTCATTGCGACCGTTAAAGGCGACACCTACCAAAATTGCCCTTTCTTTTTTTGCGATGGCTTGTTCTTTTAATGGCTTCAAAGGGCAGCATCACCTCTTGCCCATTCTATGGCGCTGAAAAAATTTTAGAACGACAATCCCTAAGACGAAAGTCCGATGATGATTGAAGTTAGTGCTCAAAAAAGTTTGTCTTCAACATAAAAGGTGAAGACCGTAGCATAATTTTTTCTGAGACAAAAGCGAAAGGAGACGAGTGCCATGAAGATGAGTGCCATAAAGTTGATGATTTTGGGGATTTTGATTTTGATTGTTTGGGACTTTTCAAATGCACAGGAGTTAACTGCATTTCAAGTTGCTCCGCCACCAATTGCCGACGGTAAAGTTGATGACATCGCTTGGACTAAAGCCTTGACATTTCAATTGCTCCATCGTTTAGGTAACGGTTCTCCACAAGCAAAGACAAGCGTAAAATTCTGCTTTAGTGCTGAACACATTTTCGTTTTGTTCCTTTGCGATGAGACTAATCCGAGAGCGATGAGGAGAAACACTAAGCAACATGATGGCGAAGTTTGGACTGACGATTGCGTTGAAGTTTTTCTCGCACCTGACCCAAAGAAACCTGAGCGCTATTACCACATCGTTGTCAACAGTTTGGGCACAGTGAGGGATGAATTTTGGCAAGATGGAAAAAGCGATGTGAGTTGGGATAGCAAAGCGAGGGCGGGCGTCAATGTTGAAAACGAAAGGTGGGTCGTTGAAATTGCCATTCCGATCCGAAGCCTAAATAGGATGCCCATCTTCAACGATGTTTGGAAGATGAATTTTGCGAGGGAGCGATATGTCATCCATGAACTTTCCACTTGGCAGCCATGCAAAAGCAGTTTCCACGAACCGAAAAGTTTTGGTGCAATCAATCTTGAAAATTTCACTTCCCTTCCAGTTGTCCAACAACTTTCGTCAATCGTTATAAACCGAGAGGCAAATAAGTTGCAAAACTTGTTGCAGACTTTGCGCCAAAAATTGCCGTCTAAGTTGCGAACCTTAAAGGGCAAGGAAGTCGTTTCCTTAATTTCTGAGTGGCAAAGCAAGTTAACTGAAAAGGATTTGGTGAAACTTTGGGAGCAAGTTGAAGCCTTGCAAGCGAATTTGCCCAAATTGGAAACGCAAATCGTGCGAGCAAACCTTGCCGAACGAACAGGTAAACCTTACGCTGTTTTTGCGGTTTCACCGATGCTTAAACTCCGCCCCGAACAAATTCCTTCAAAAGAGCCAGCATCAAGCGCCAATCCTGTTGCTCTTTTTGCAGCAAAGGGCGAAGGTGAAAGCGTTCAAATCGTCATTGCAGCCCTTGAAAAATCGCTCAAAAGTGTCAAAGTTGGAGTTTCACCTTTGGTTGGACCGAAAGGTTTTTTGATTTTCCCTGAGGTTAGGTTCATAGGTTATGTCCCTGTCCAAAAACCGACACCAGGCGGTTTTGGCCTCTCTGGTCGCTACCCTGACCCGCTTTTGCCCTTGCGAGATTTTGATGTCGCAGAAGGAGAATCCCAAGCAATTTGGCTAACCCTTTGGGTTCCAAGAAACGCTGAAGCAGGTAATTACGAAGGTGCAATAACGATTGAACCGAAAGGTGCAATGAAAACAATTCTCCCAGTTCGCTTGCGAGTTTACGATGTTACGCTACCAGCCCAAAGTTTCTTGAAAACATGCGTTTTGATTTGGGAGAACAAGTCTCGTGAAATTTACGGTGATGCATGGACACCTGAACACAGCAGGCGCTTTTATGAACTTTGCCTTCGTTACCGATTTACCCCTCCGCCACCTTTGCCTTGGGAAAAAGTTTTCACAAAGCAACCTGATGGAACTTGGAAGGCTAATTGGGGCGACTTTGACCGAGAAGTTGAGGCTTGGATGAAAAAAGGTGCAACGGCATTTTCAATTTGGGGCATTTTGCCTTGGGGAACGAAACCGCCACCAGAAAACGAAAGAAAAGACATTGCCGCTAAGTTGAGGCTCATAGGAGAACACTTAGAGCAAAAGGGTTGGAGCGAGCGCTTTTACTTCTATGTTTTTGATGAGCCATCAATGCTTGAATTCGCCAACATCCGAGACTTGTGTCGCTTTGTGCACGAGCATGCGCCAAATTTGAACATTTTGCTGACAGCAGGTTACGGTGCAACTGGTCTGTTTCGGACTCACGCTCCAATTCCTGCAGGCGCTGTCTATCGTGTGCTGGCAGGATTTATCAACATTTGGGTTCCCCACATTGATTGCTTTGATGAACCTTTTTTGAGAAAGCGCAAGCAATTGAGTGACCAAGTTTGGATGTATGTTTGCATTAGCACTATCGGTCAAACTTACCCTGACATCTGGCGAATTGACTGGACAGGAGTTGCTCACAGGGCAATTGGCTGGTGGCTTTGGCGATATGGTTGTGACGGTTTCCTCTACTGGTGCGTTAATTACTGGACTGACGAAAAAGGTCAACCTTTTGATTTGTTTGCAAGCCCAGTTGCTTATCCTGGTGGCAATGGTGACGGCTTTTTGTTTTACCCTGACCCTCAAAAGGGCGACCCTATCCCATCGGTGCGAGCGGAAATTTTCCGAGACGGGATTGAAGATTACGATTTGTTGACAATGCTTCAGCAAGTTGTAGCGAGGCTAAAATCCGATAAGCACAAACTCAAAAAGTTTGCTCAAGCGCTGACGCAAGCCGATAAACTTTTGGACGCAAAGGACATAGTTCCTGCCCCAAATAAGTTTTTGGGCGAACCATCAGCCTATCACGAAAGGCATCGGCAAATTTTGGAGTTGCTTGAGCAAATCCAAAAGAGTTCCCATTGAAACACCTTCTTATACTTTCAAGCCAAGTTGGATGCTAAGCGCAGAATTGGCGAGGCTAATGCCAAGCCCCAAAATTGTTTGCAGTGTAGGGACAGGCGAAGCCTGTCCGAAAAAATCAGGCAGATTTCATCCGCATCGGCAAGCCATCAAGTGTGCCTTCCGAAGTGTTATATTCGCTGAAAGCGTGTCAAATTTCAGTAGGGTGCTGGAAAAGATGCGTTTCATTGATGAGTTTCGCGACTCGGAACTGGCAAAAGGCATTGTGAGCCAAATAAAAAGGCTCGCTGAAGGTAAGCATTTACGCATCATGGAAATTTGTGGCGGTCACACCCACACCATTTACCGATACGGTCTTCACGATGTCTTACCGACCAACATAGAACTTGTTCACGGTCCGGGTTGCCCCGTTTGCGTTTTGCCGACTGGAAAGGTTGACGACGCTATTGCCATCGCCAAGAGCGAAGGAGTAATCTTTGCGACTTTCGGCGACATGATGAGAGTTCCAGGCTCAGAAAGTTCGCTTTTTGACGCTCAAGCAGAGGGTGCAGATGTTCGCATGGTTTATTCGCCCCTTGATGCTCTCAAACTTGCTCTTAAAAACCCCAACAGAAAAGTGGTTTTCTTTGCCATCGGTTTTGAAACGACGGCTCCCAGCACTGCCGTCACTTTGCTTCAAGCCAAACAACTGAAAGTTCGTAACTTTTTCGCTTTTTGTAACCATGTGCTTGTCGTGCCAGCCATAAGGGCTTTGCTTGACAGCCCCGAAACGAAACTTGACGGTTTCATCGGCCCTGGGCATGTCACGACAGTGATAGGCAGCAAAGCATGGGAGTTTATTCCTGAAGAATATGGCAAAGGCATCGTCATCAGTGGCTTTGAACCCCTTGACATGCTTCAAGCGATTTATTTGCTCATCAAGCAGTTGGTTGAAAACAACCCGAAAGTTGAGGTTCAATACTCTCGTGCCGTTCGTCCTGAAGGCAATGTCAAAGCGAAAGTTTTGATGGAACAAGTTTTTGATGTGCGTGAGACTTTTGAGTGGCGAGGGTTAGGCTGGATTGAAAAAAGCGCTTTGAAGTTAAAGCCAGAATTTGCCCAATTTGATGCCGAGTTGCATTTTGATTTGCCACGCCGACGAGTTTCCGACCCGAAAGTTTGTCAATGCGGAGCGGTTTTGAGAGGGGCAATTTTGCCTTGGGAATGCAAGGTTTTCGGAACGGCTTGCACACCTGAAAACCCAATCGGTGCATGCATGGTTTCATCGGAGGGCGCATGTGCTGCTGTTTATCAGTATGGTCGCTATTCAAGAAAAATCCGTGAATTGTTGCAGCAAGAGAAATAAAGCAATCTCAAGGGCTTGTTGTCGCTCAACTGAAAATTCTTCAAAAGGGCTTCAATCGCTCACCTTATCCGTCGCCACCAAAGCAGCGTCAGAGCGGTTTCTGTCAAAAGGCAAAAGAGCGCCAAGAGCAAGGAAAGATTTGTCAAATCACGAAGTTTTGTTTCTGAGAGCAAAGAATTCGGCGAAAGTTTAGTGGAGACGATTGCCCCGCCAATTCTGCTCAGTTTGCCTTCAACTTCTTTTCGTGTTGGCAACCTAAAATCGCTTTCACTTTTCGGAACGACGGTTGAATTCTTTGGCGTTGCTTTAGGCTTTGATTCCGCTTCAATTGCGCTCAACTCTTGACCGTGAGTTGCGAACCTGACAAGCCGATAAAGCAAAGGGACGAAGGCTGGCGAATAAATAAGCGTGGTTCGTTGAGGATTGAGAGAAGTCGTGAGAATAAAGCAACGACCCAGACCAAAAGTGAATTCAACCAAAAAAGGTGTCCCATCGCTTAGGCTCGCAAGGGTTTTCAGGTTTCTTTGACCTTCTTGAAAACTTAAACTCGGTTGAGCCCTCACTGCTTGAAGTGATGCTCCCAAGCCCTTCAATATCGGATTAATTTCATCAACCCATTGGACACGCAACTTTTCACCTTGCTCAACCCGCTTCGTTGAAACACCAACCATTGACCAAAAGGGCGAAACAAAACTGTCAGAAACAATTAAAGCAACCCTACCTTGACGAACCCATTCTGCCAAACTTTGAGCCATTTTTGGATTGGTTGGTGGCGAAGTAATGACAACATCGGCATTTTGAAAATTTGCAGTTGCAACAGGCGAAATGTTTGTTGCCCTCAAGGCTGCATCTACAAATTGGCGACCTTCTCTAACAGCGTTGATTGCTCGGATTTGCTTTGGCGATTTGAAGGCAAAGCGAAGGAAATCGTCCCAACTCAAAATGTCAAGTTCTGAATGCCAACGAACTTCAACTTGCACTAAACCCTTTTCGTCGGATGATTCAAGAACCCAAGAAGGCAAAGGCAAAGTTATGTCAACTTGCGTTTGAGGCTGCAAGGAAATTTTAGTTCGTGTGAAAGGTTTGCCCGAAGCGAGCGCAACAATTGTTCCATTCATCTTCTGTGCACTGAGATTTTCCAGTTGGCAAATGATTGAGCCATCTGTGTTTGGGTCTAAAGGGAGTTGGAGTTTCGCATTGAGCCGAACATTGCCAATTCCTTCAGATGATTTGACATCAACGACGAGAACTGGATTTTTCAAACTCGGAAAATTGAGGGAGCGAAAGGGTTCACTTTGCAAGTCAGTGACGACAACAACTTTTTTAACTGCCGAAGGTAAACGAGCAAGCAAATTGTCTGCCGTTTGAAGAGCAGGCGTTAAGTCTAATGCTTTGAATGTCGGACGAACTCCTTTGATCGCTTTCAAACGCTGTTGCAAATCTTCTGTAAAATCACAAATTGGCTCTGAAGCATTATCGGCTGCAAGCAACGCTATTTCTGCTGGCAAATTTTCCATTGCTTGCTCGCACCACTTCAATGCCCGTTCAAACCAAATCCGATCATTCTGCTCTTTGCCTTGCATGCTCAAAGAGTTGTCAAGGACGATAGCGATGGATGTCGGCGCTGGTGGAAGGGGTAAAGGGACAGGTGCGTAGGGACGAAGCAGAGTCAAAAGGGCAAAGAAAATTGAGCCTGTCCTGAGAAGCAAAAGCAAAAGTTCTCTTAGCCACTTTCGCCCTTGGGTTTGTTGAGCGACTTCTTGCAAGAACCTTGTCATGCTGAACTTGACAATTTTTCTTTGTCGGCGAGCCAAAAGATGAATCAAAAGTGGCAAAGAGGCGAGAGCAAGCAAGGGCAAAAATTGAGGTTGACCAAACAACATTTTCGCTAATACACCTGCCCTAAACTTGTGTCCAAGAATGCACCTTGGTCAGAAGTGCCAAAGAACTGCTGAAATATCGGGAACGCTTTGATGACAAAAAAGAAGCGGAACTCCCTTCGCTCTCGGTTGTAAGTTGCCCAAATTTGGTAGCAATGCAAGTCTTTCGTCACTCGGAATTGAGTGATGTCCATTTTGCGCAAAACTCCGCTGTAACCGAGCAAAGTTTCAAGTCGCCAAGTTCGTGATATGCTCCAGTCAAGGAACAAGCGAACCCTTGTCCATTGACCTCGTGTCGGCGAATAGCGGAAAGTCAACTCTGAGCGGAAACCGCCAGGTGGCGGTGCTGGTCGCTCCTCGGCAAAGGGAGTAGGTTGAAAGCCATAGTAACTGACGAAAGTCCCGTAGGTTGGCAATCCCAATCCGCCTGGCTTGCTCAAAAGCAATCGTCCCAAAAGGTCTTGCCAATCGCCACGCTCCAAACTGTATCCTGTTGACAAATCCAAAGCCATGCCTTGATATGGCTGCCATCGCATATTCAAAAGCAAATCACGGAAGAAATCACGCTGCAAGTCAAGTCCCGTTGAGGCTGAAAGGAGAAATTTTTGTGAAGGTGAAATTTGAAGTCGCCAGTCCATGTTTTCGTAACTTGTAAGCGTGTCTGAACGGAAAGGCGTGTAACCACGATGCTTTTGAATCCAATAACTCAAGTCCATCTGGCTGTTACCACCAAAACGCCAAGTCAAAGTGCTTCGGTAGGAGTAAAGATATTGGGCAGTGTCGTTGCCGTAAAGAAATTGCTCAAAAATTCCGCTGTGGCTGTAGGACAAATTTCCAGTCAATTTCAAGGTTCGGTAAGGCGAATCAAGGCGAAGATGAAGGCGCTCTGTAGTTAGGCTCAGTGGCTCTTGTCCTATGCCAACAAATTGAGGCTCGCTCCAGCGGGAAAGTCCAATGGCAATGTTTGGTCTCAAGAAACTTGACCTGTTTGGTCGGAAGAAAAAAGAAAGTTCTGGTGTTCGGTCAAGGGCATAGTAAAAGTTGTCGCCAGTGTATTTGTCTTTGTCAAGGTCAACCCTTTGCTCAAACCTGAAAGCCATATCCCATTCGTCGGAAAGTCTTCTTCGCAACTCAATTCGCTCGTTCAGTTCCTTGTCAGCAGGTTGACCTGGTCGTGAAACTTCACGAAGCGTTGTGAAGAGGTTGATTGATTGTTGACCAGTTGCTATGGAATGGTTCAAAGTCCAAGTTCGGTCATCGCCGAAGCCGCCATATCCGAGCATGCGCAAACTCAATTCCGTTGTTCCACGACGCCAACTTCTTCGCAGCGAAAATTGTCTTGACGAACTGGTATAACTTCGCCCTCCAAAAGGCGAATTTCGCCTTTCATCCCAAAAAACCAAAAGCAAAAGCCCAGGCAAAATTCGTTGCTGATGACGCCAAGAAAAAATTTGCTCTTTGCCCAAAAAAGGCGACTTTTGGATGAAAAAGTTCAAGCCGCCTTGCAATTGTCTTGTGTCGTAATCATGTTCAATCCCATAACCCAATCCACGCCTTTCCGACCAATCCAAGACCAAATCGGCGCTTTGAGTTCGTGTATCAAAGAGGCTAAGGCTTGTGCGAATAAATGCACCGCTGTATTGGTCTCTGCCCACATCGGGAGTGATAGGTAAGCGATTTTGGCGACGGCGAAGTTTAAGAGAAATGCTGTAACGACCGATGCCAATTAATCTTGTCTTGCCGATGTAAATCCCCACATGCCTCAAAATCAACCTATCATTTGGTATAACTTCCGCTGATTTGGCTTGCAAACTGAAGTGAGGGTGAGGACGGTCGCAAGAGGTGCAGGTGCATTGGTGGGCAGTCATTTGTTCTTCCCTGCCAGAGATGTTTTGCAGCGTTAAGTAAATCGGAGCAGCAACACCTTCGCCAAAGTAATTTGGGTCAAAAGTTGCTTTGCCATTTTCAATGACCCACCTTCTCTCGTTGACAAAATACCTTGCGCTTCCACCTTCAAACTCAATGCCTTCTTGCAAAATTGCTCTCAAACCTTCTTGAGCCTCCAAAATTTGCTCCCGCTCGTTGTAACGGGCACGACGGGAAAAAACTGTTAACTCACGAAAGTTGATTTTGATAGTTCCAGTCCCTTCAACAGTTCGCCATTCACGCTCTTCAGGAAAATAACGCATCGGCAAATCACTCTCAATTCGGAGCAGATTGTCGGAAGGCGAGGGCGGAGCATTCAATTGCTGCCCGAAAACGAAAGAAACCGCAAGAAGAAGCGAAAGGAAAAGATAGCAACTAAGTGCAAATGGTGAATAGCGAATGGCAAATGGCAAATAGCACTGGTGAAATTTTTGCTGTTTGCTTGACTGACTTTGCACCTTGTTACTCTTTGCTTGTGCCTTTTTCTTTTGTGCTTTCCATTTCCCTTGTCCCTTTTGGGCTTGTGCCATCTCCTTCATCCCTTGAGCCATTTTACTTCACCTTTCCTTCCATAGAAGCCACAAACCCATTATCCCGAAAATGAAATTTTGCGACCAAGCGACCCAAAAAGGTGGCAAAAAGTAACGCTGTCCGATGGCTTCAGCCCAGCCCATCGCACCTTGGTAAAGAAAAACGCCCAAGATTGCGATGAACAAACCAGCAAAACTTCCCGACCGTGAAAATCTAACGCTCAAGGGCGCTGCCCAAAGTGTCATGACCAAAGTCGCCGCTGGCACAGAGAACTTGAAGTGATAGGCGATTTCCAACTCATATGAAGTTTGACCTGCTTTGTCCGTAGTTTCAATTCTTTGGCGCAACTCCTGAGTTGACAGTTGGTGTGGGTATCTGTTGTCGCTGATGAGCAAAGGCAAGTCTGGTGGCAAGTTAATGATTTGCTGGCGGAAAGGAATTTTAGCGATCAAATCACCTTTGGCATTAAACTTGTGGGCAACTCCATCATAAAGCACCCATTGATTTTCGTTGGGTTTTTTTTGTGCCCACTGAGCGATGATGGCTTGCGGGAATTGCCATTGCTTTGGGTCCCTTTGGTAAACCAAAACACCTTCAAGGCGATTGGTTTGATAGTTCACGAGCCTGACATAAAACCAAAGGTCATCGCTCACCTTAAAAAACTTATCGCTTTCAATCAGAGGCATCGGATTAATGTAGGCGAGTCGGTAAAGGATTTGGTTTGCTCTTTTGTTGCTTTCTGGGACAATGCGGTCGTTGAGCAAAAAGTCGCCAATAGTTACAAAAATCGCTACAACAATAAAAGGCATTATCACTCTTTGGACACTGACGCCACTGGCACGAAGCGCCATCAACTCCATCTCTCGCCCCACTCGGTTGAGGACGATGCAAGTGCACAAAATCATTCCGATGGGAATGGCAAGGACTGCCGCTTGAGGAACTAAGTAGACCACCATCAAAAGCAAATCCTTTGCTGGCGCTCTTTGACCAACGATGGACTTAATTGCCCAGTAAAAGTAATGCCCAGTCAAAACGACCACGAAAAACATAACGCCCATCATGAAAGGCGCAATCATTTCACGAAAAAAGTATCTGTCCATCTTTGAAGCAAAAGGAATTGCCCAATAAATTCCCCGCAAAAGTTTGCTTTTCGGTATGGTTTCTGGCACCCAAGCCTTTGAAGCGAGCCTCGTGTCCATAGAAAGTCACCAAAAAAATTGTAACGCCAAAGCAAAGTTGCAAAAAGTTTCTGCCAGAGGGCTTGAACCCAAAAGTAACTGGCACATCAATCTTCCAAAACAGAAAGGTTTGCAAGTTGCTAGATTTCAAGTTAGTGTTTTCAACTGCTCTTGAAACCTGCAATCAAGTCTCAAAAGGAAGTTGCGAGATTTACTGTTCTTTGCCCGAAAGCGGATGCTAAATTTTACGGCAGGAGGTGTTGATTGTGACTTTGAAGGAGCGAATTGAACGGTTTTGCGTGCCCGAAAGCATGGTCGCCATTTGGGGATTGGGGCAAACTGGAGTTGTGCTCAAAAGTGGTGGCTTCATCGTCTACATTGACCCTTACTTGTCGGGCGAAGGACGACGGGCTGTGCCCATTCTCATCCGACCTGAAGAAATCACGCACGCAGATTTTGTCTTCCACACTCATATCCACCTTGACCACCTTGACCCATTAACAGTTAGCGGTATAGCGAAAGCCTCGCCGAAAGCAAAATTTGTTGCACCCCTCAATTGCCGACAAGTCCTGAATGAGTGCGGAGTTTCCGATGAACGAATTATTCATCCGCCTGTCGGACGGCAATTTGATTTTGGCTTGCTTAAGTTTTATGCCATTCCATCGGCACACTACGGCTTTGAAGAAGTTGAAGGCAAACCTGAATTTCCTTCCTACTTGGGTTATTGCATCACTTTCAACGGCGTGAAAATTTACCACGCTGGCGACACCATCCTTTACGACGGCATAGAAGAGCAAATTCGCAGTTTTGCTCCCGACATTGCTTTCTTGCCCATCAACGGTCGTGATTACTATCGTGAGAAGCGAAACATCGTTGGCAACCTGACATTTTGGGAAGCAGCGCAACTAACAGTGAATACGGGCATTAAGTTGGTCATACCCACTCATTGGGACATGTTTCCCCACAATAGCGAAAATTTCGCAAGGTTTGCCGATTGGCTTTACCACAATGCCCCTAACCAGTATTTTCATGTGCTCCATGCTGGCGAGTTGTTTGTCTACGCCAAAGAAATTTGATTGCGACAAACTTTTGTGCGTGGTGATGTGAAATGGCTCGGACCTTCTCAGTTGAAATCGTGACACCAGAAAGAGTTTTGTTTTCTTCCGACCAAGTTGTCTCATTGGTTGTGCCGGCGTGGGAAGGTAGTTTGGGCGTAATGGCTTTGCACGCACCTTTGGTTGCTGCACTAAGGACTGGTGTCATCAAGGTGAAACTTGCCGACGGCAATGAAGTTCGCATCGCAACCACTGAAGGCTTCATGGAAGTCGCCGACAACAAGGCTGTCATTTTGTGCGATACAGCAGAACTTGATAAAGAAATTGATGTTGAAAGCGCAAAAAGAGACCTTCAGCAAGCCCTTGAAAGGTTACGCAACTTCCAAGATCAAACCATTGACCGAGAAGAAGAGAGAAAAGCGAAGGAAAGAGCAATGGCTTGGCTCAAAGCAGCAGGCGCTGTTTGACGGCTGAAGTTCAAAAACAAAAACTGCGGTGAAAAATCGCCATGAGTTTGCGCCTTATAACAAGCCGACAAAACGACCTCTTCCGATTTTTGAAAACATTGACAAAACCTCATGCCCGCAAAAAGCAAAAGGCTTTCCTTATTGAAGGAGCAACCTTCGTCGCCGAAGCCTTAGAGGATGAAGTATGGACTATCTTGGAAGTCCTTTTGACACCAGCCTTTGCCGAAACGGAACGAGGAAAATCAATAATCGCAAAGGCTCATCAAAGGCAAATTCCAGTTACGCTGATGGCTTCTGCCTTGCTTGACGAAATCGCTGCCTCGGAAACGCCTCAGGGCGTTCTCGCAGTAATTCGGCAACCACAAGAGGAGCAACTTGAGCAGTTGAAAGTTCCAAATGTTGCAAGAGTCGTCGTGCTTGAAAGTTTGCAAGACCCAAGCAATGTCGGAGCGATAATTCGTGTTACCGATGCCGTTGACGCTTTGGCTGTCCTTTACACAAAAGGCACTGCCGACCCTTACGCTCCCAAATCCGTAAGGGCGAGCGCTGGAAGTTTGCTTCATGTTCCTATCTTGCCAGTCAGTTCAATAGGTGAAGCGGTTAAGTGGCTGAAAAGTAAAGGTTTCCAAGTTGTCGGGACAGCACCTAAAGACGGAACGAACATTTTTGAAGCCGATTTCTCCAACAAAGTTGCGCTCATAGTCGGTAACGAAGCGAAAGGACTTTCAGAAGAAGCGAAGCAATCTTCGGACTTGATAGTCACAATTCCCATGCTCGGCAAATCTGCTTCGCTCAATGTGGCTGTAGCAACAGGAATAGCGCTCTACCAAATTCTGCGTTGCCAGGACATAAAAGCGAAACCTTGAAGAACCGAAAGCCAAAAAATACGGACACGCTCTTTACTTCAAGGTGTGTTTGTAATATGCCGTTAGATTTTTCGGCAGGACAGTTAGCCTTGCCTTCCGAGAGATTTTTAGCCAATTCGGAGGGCACGCCTACTGGCGTGCCGATTTTTTCTGTCTTGATTTCTTTCGTTGGGCATCAGTCCGACCTTGAGGTTACGCCAGCAAACTTTTGAGTAAAGAGTGAAATTTTTTCGTGTAGCGTCGGGCTTTCAAGGTGACAATTTTTCTTTGCATCGGTTAGAAGCCAACATTGCATTTTTGTCAACTTATCTACTGCCTAACTAAGGTTCGTCAAAGGATAGGTTTGAAGTCGCAGTTGAAAAATTGCAGTCGGATTTCCTTCGCTCTAAAATGTGAATGCTTTTCAAAACAAGTTTCAAATGGAGGGATTGGACAGTGAGACGAGCGGCTTTGTTTGATTTGGACGGGGTTGTCGTTGACTCGTCTCAATTCCATTACGAAAGTTGGGTGAAATTGGGCGAGGAAGTTGGCTTTGTTATGACGCACGATTTCTTCCTGAAGACTTTTGGGCAAAGAAATGACACTATCATAAGACAACTTGTTCCAAATGCGACAGAAGAGCAAATCGCCGAATGGGGCGCAAGGAAGGAAGAACTCTACCGAGAAGTCGCTCGCAATCGGTTAGTCCCGCTGCCTGGGTCTGTGGATTTGATTTTTGGATTAAAGGAACTGGGTTTCAAACTTGCTATCGCTTCTTCAACACCGAGAATCAATATTGCCTTTGCTATTGAGCAATTAAAATTAGGCAACTTCTTTGACGATTTTGTAGGCGCTGAGGATGTCAAGCATGGCAAACCTTCTCCTGAAGTTTTCCTAAAGGCTGCTGAAAAAGTTGGTGTTTCACCAGAAAAGTGCGTGGTTTTTGAAGATGCTGTCGTTGGCGTCATTGCTGCAAAAAGAGGGGGAATGAAATGTGTTGCTGTGACAACAACAAACCTAAGGACTGTTTTAGAAGACGCAGGTGCTGATTTAGTCGTTGACAGTTTGGCTGAAGTCACGCCCAATCAAATCGCTTCGCTTTTGGAGGTGAGAAGTTGGTGAGTGAGACGAACTTTTTGTGGTTTCTCGGTGCCGGGATAGCCATCGCCTTCTTTCACGCTTTATTGCCCAACCATTGGCTTCCCTTTATTGCTGCTGCTCGCTTCCACAAATGGACAAGTTCAAAACTCTTTCGCTTTACCCTTTCAGTAGCCATTGCTCACGCAGCGATGACTGTGGCTCTCAGCATTATTGTTAGTTTGCTTGGCGAAGGTTTTGCTCATTTATTTCACGAAAGGGCAACGAAAATTGCTGGTTTAGTTATGATGGTTTTAGGGGTGTTTTTCTTTCTCTCACCAAAAATTTACAGCCACAAACATATTCACCATCACGAATGCGAGCACTGCCAAACTGGCAGCCAAGTTATTACTTTGGCTGGCTTGTTTGTGGCTTTAGCCCTTTCTCCTTGCGAAGGGTTGTTGCTTATCTTCTTTGCTACTTCTGTCAAATTTGGCTGGTATAGTTCCTTGATAGTCGCTTTAATTAGCGGTTCTCTTACCGTAATTTTGATGGTCTCAATTGTGCTTTTGGCTCACAAAGGTTGGAATCGTTTGCTACCACAACTTCAGGAAACCCACGAGCGTTTACTTGCCAGCAGTTTGATGATGATTTTGGGAACTTTGATGTTGCTAAAACTCGGGCATTGAATCTGCTGGCTTTGCTGAAAACTTTCTTGCGTAGTCGTTTCCACTCTGCGGAGTTCAGCCAATATCATGAGTAAACACAGGAGCAAAGTCGTAGTTGAATTTTTCTTTGACCGATTGGGAAGTAGTAGCGACAGGATAAACGGCTACATTGATACAATGAACCCTAAAGCCGTTGAAGCCTTCATCAGGGTAACTTATGATGCCTATGCGGAAAAATTATTGCCATTGAACCGTTGCCAGAAAGGACGGAGTTCTTTAACCCCAATAAAGCACCAACAAACTTTGAAACAAAGAGCGATGCGTCAAAATTTGTCTTCGGCACACGGATTTTCAGTGGAAAAGTTTTTTGTCGGCACAATTTTGCAGCGATGGTGCATTCAAATATGGCACGGGAAAGACTTGACAAGCAAGCGAAAAAATCAGAACAAAAAACTGCCCAAACTCAACCTGTTGAAGGCTTGCATACTTACACGCCTTCATTCCTGCACTCCTGCACGCTTGCACTCCTGCACGCTTGCACTCCTGCACTTGTTTTGATTTTGCTTCCGACGCTTTTGCTTTGGTCTGTGACTTTTGGTGGCAAAACTTTAGCGCCCGTTGATTTGCTTTTGGTCATGTCGCCTTGGAGACACTTTGCATCAGAACGATTTCCTGAATTTCACGCCGTCAAGGCTCCGCTTTTGGATGTCGTCCAGCAATACTTTCCTTGGCGGAAGTTTTATGCTGAAAGTTTGCGTCAAGGCGAATTGCCGCTTTGGAACCCGTTCATGTTTTGTGGGACGAGTTTCGTCGGCAACGGGATGTCTGCGGTTTTCTACCCGTTCAACTTGCTTTTCGTAGCCATGCCCGCTGAAACCGCTTTCGGTTGGGTCGCTTGGATTCACCTCGTTCTGGCTGGAATTTTCATGTTTGGTTTCTTGCGCCAATCCGTTTCGCCCATCGCTGCTTTGACAGGTGCGATTGCCTTTCAACTTTGTGGCTTTTTTGTTGCTTGGCTCGCTTATCTGCCTTTGATTTGCACAGCGATTTGGTTACCTGCTGCGTTGTGGTCGTGGGAAAAGGGATTAGGGACTTGGGACTGGGGACTGGCAAGGCGAATGTTTTTTGCAGTGCTGGCGGGGGTTGCATTGGGGATGGCGTTGCTTGCTGGTCATCCTCAAGTTGGTTTCTATGTCCTTTGGGCATTTGGAGTTTACTTCGTTTTGCGTTTTCTCAGGGACTGGGGATCAGGGACTGGGGACTGGCGAAAGAGTTTGATGTTTGGGATATTGACAATTTTTTGCGGGATTGCTGTTGGAGCACCGCAATTGTTGCCACTACTGGAAATGGCGAAAATCAGTTTCCGAAGCGGAGCGGAAGCATTGGAAGCGGCGGCAGCAAATCGCTTGCCTTTTGACCAATTCGTTCGCTTGTTCGTTCCTTCCTTTTTTGGCGATTGGAGAAGTGGAACGCATCTGGTTTGGGATTTCGCAAGGTTCAATTTCGTTGAGCGAACTGGTTATCCAAGCGTGATTGCGTTTTTGCTTGCGATGGTTGGTGCATTTTCATGTTGGAAATTGGTTCGTCAGGAGTCTCGCCCTTCCGACTTGCAATCTCAACTTTCGGCTCGGCAGGAGCCTCGCCCTCCCAACGAACCCGTCCCTCGTCCCTCGTCCCCCGTCCCATCATTCGTCCCTCGTCCCTTGTCCCCCGTCCCATCATCTGTCCCTCGTCCCTCGTCCCTCGTCCCGTTCATCGCTGGCTTTGTTTTTGCTGCTGTCGGTTTGCTTGCTGCTTCTATTCCAATTGTTCACCGATTTATGGCTTTGGGTTTGCCTGCCACTCAGGCTTTTGTGGGAATTTCAAGGTCACTGTTTTTGTTTGACTTCGGCATTGCAATCCTTTGTGCCTTCGGAGTTGAGTTTTTGGCTCGGCAGGAGCATTACTCTACTGACTTGCAGTCTCAACTTTCGGCTCAGCAGGAGTCTCGCCCTCCAAACAAACTCGTCCCTCGTCCCTCGTCTCTCGTCCCATCATCCGTCCCTCGTCCCTCGTCCCTCGTCCCATCATCCGTCCCTCGTCCCTCGTCCCTCGTCCCATTCCTTTCCCTCGTCATCGCTTTGCTTTTCATGGCAATTTGCGTCAGTTACGGCGTGACAGTTCACGCAGGCACTGCTTTTCATCCGCTTTTGAGCAATTTCACGATTTCGCAAATTTACCGTTGGCTCGCTTTCACTGCATTTGGAACTCTTGTCATTTTCTTTGCCATTCGCTTCCACGCTTACACGCTTGCTCCCTCTAACGCTGAAACGCCAGCGAGCCTGCACTCAAGCATGGCTGCCCGCTCGCATGCTCAAACACCTACACGCTTGCAACCTCAAACACTTGCTCGCTTGCACGCTGACACGCTTGCACGCCTACACGCTTTAACCCTTTATGCTTTGCCCTTTCTCGTCGCTGCAGACTTACTCGCTTTTGCTTGGTCTCAACATCCTGAAGCGGAGAAAGGGATGGCGTTTTTTGAGACGCCGTCAATTCGCTGGCTTAAAAAGCATCTTGGTTCGCAGAGATTCATCGCTGTTGGCACAGATGCTGTCAGACATTGGACTCCATCAAACACGCTGATGGCTTACGGCTTGCGAGATGGGCAAGGTTCGGATTCGCTGATGACGATGCGCATCTTTCGCTTCCTGCAAACTTGGGATGCAAATTCGCCGTTGCATCGTGCTTTTGCTGTCCGCAATTTTGACTCTCCGCTCCTTGACTTGATGGCAGTGAAGTATATCGTCGCTGCAGAACCGTTGTCATCCGATGAGCGAAAGAGTTTGAGGCTTGTCCATTCTGGCGATTTGTGGGTTTACGAAAATCCGAATGCTTTGCCTCGTGCCTTCGTTGTGCCTCAATGGCGATGGGCAAAGTCGCCAGAGGATGCATTGCAGCAAATCAAAGCCAAAGATTTTGACCCACGAAAAACCGTAGTTTTGGAAGAGATGTGGGACGAGGGACGCAGGACGGAAAAGACAAATTTACAAAACTTGCATCCCTCACCCCTCGTCCCTCGTCCCGCTCATTTCACTGAGCGCATCAACACTTTGAAAGCAGAAATTGAGTTGGCTCAACCTGCAGCGTTGGTTGTTGCGGATGTTGCTTACCCAGGATGGAAAGCGTTTGGTAAATGGGACAAGGGACAAGGGACAGGGGATAGGGAGACGAGAAACAAGAAGACAGGGGACGAAAAATGGCAGAGTTTGAACATTTTGACTGCCAATTATGCTTTCCGTGCAGTTTTGCTGCCAGAAGGAAAGTGGCAAGTCGCTTGGGTTTACTTTCCAAGCAGTGTCGCTATTGGTTTGTTTTTGTGCTTAACGACAGTCGCTGCATTTTTTGCCGTTGCGATTTTCAGGTTCAGGTAGGAGTTACTTAGTCGTTACTGTTTTGCAGTGGCAAACAACAGTCTGCCTGAAAAAGCATTGGCACGGAAATCAAGCAGTTGGGTAGATTTCATCCGACCCCAATTGTGCAACTCCGCAGACGAAATCCGCTAAATCCATGCTCAAACTTGGTGTAACCTCAAGGTCGGACTAATGCCCAACGGAAGAAATCAAGACAGAAAAAATTGGCACGCCAGTAGGCGTGCCCTCCGAATTGGCTAAAAATCCTCTCAGAGGGCAGGGCTACTGCCCTGCCGAAAAATCT
>JANXCD010000080.1 GCA_025060305.1 Armatimonadota bacterium
AGCGAAAACCCAATCCGACAATTGCCGACATAGCAGCCAGTTTCCAAGAAGCAGTTGCTGACATGTTGTTGAACAATTTGGCTAAGGCTGCCGAGTTGACCGATGCCGAGCGAGTGGCTGTTGTCGGCGGTGTCGCTGCTAACCGAAGGCTTCGCCAAAAGTTGATGAGCCTATCTCAAACTCAAAATTGGCAACTCGCTTTGCCGCCACTGAAATGGTGCACCGATAACGCTGCCATGATTGCTTGCGCTGCCAGTTTCCTCATGGAAAAAGGTTTAGCCCGTTCCGACTTGCTCTTTGACGCCTTCGCCGTAGCAGAAATTGACGAAAGTTAAGAGTCATCCGAAGGAATTTTTCTTCAGGCTTTATGTGTGGTGAGCAAATATGCCCGAAAAACTGAAACCAGAAGAGTGCAAGCGAGAAGTTTTGCGATACTTGCCACAACGCTTTGGAATACCTGCTAATGTTCTTGACAGATACAACTACATCTGGAGTGGTAGTGCAATTTGGATGACAAGCGTCCCTTTGGAACTTTTGCCAAGTCATAAGGTTGTTCAGCGCATTGGATTGAGGGCGCTTAGGAAAGTCCTGCAGGGTTGGAAACCAACAACTCCGCTATTGCAATTTTTTGACCGCTACATAACCCGAAATAGAGCCTCGCTAACACATGAGCAATGGAAACAAATTTTGGAAGGTAAAGGAATTGAATGCAGGGAAATTCTGAGCGGTGAAATTTCGCCAGGCTATGTTGCCCTTGAATTGGAAGGTGTTATTATCGGATGTGGCTTTTTTAACGGTCACATTCTTCACCATCAACTTTCAAAAGTTAAGGCGGTTGAACTTGCGGAAATTTTTGGATTGACAATTTCTGAAATTGAAGGCAGCGATGAAGACTAACTGCTGAAAGTCATCAGAGGTGAAAAATAGTGCTTCGTTTTGTTGAACTTCCCTTTATAAGCCCGCAGGAGGCTTACAAAAGACTGCCACTTGAAGTTTTTGGGACAATTATTTTGCACAGCGGTCACAACCCTTTGCCTGACCACAAATATCCTTTGGCTCGTTATTGTTTTTTCGTTGCTGAGCCTTTCGCTCAAATTTCCTTCACTGTGGGTGAACCCTTTGTCCGAATTTCATGGCAGGGTAGCAATAGAGAGCAAAAAATTTATGCTCATCCTTTTTCAGTGTTAAGAAACTTTTGGAAGTCAATTAGAGAAAATGTTTGTCAATTGCCAGATTGGCTCACTCCCTTACCGTGTGGGCTTGTCGGTTACTTGAGTTATGATTTGCGGGTTATTTTAGAAAAAGTCTCGTTCAAAGCGAGAAGGGATATAAAAATGCCTGACCTTTGGTTTGGCGCTTATGCCTTTTCGCTCTCTTGGGACTTGAAAGAAGAAAAACTTTACGCAATAGCAACAGGTTTGCCAGAAAGCGACAAGGAAGCAGAGAAATTGGCTTGCAAAAGATTGGAACGGCTTATTGCCTTTTTGGAAAGCAAGCCGAGAAATAAACCTTTGTCGGAATTTACTACTCAAGTGCCACTATTCACTGACATGAAGAAAGCCGAATATTTCGCTGCCGTTGAGCGCATAAAAGCCTACATCGCTGCAGGTGATGTCTATCAGGTAAATTTCGCTCATAGGTTCAAAGCGTCCATTCAAGCAGATGCGCCATCACTTTTCTTGAGGCTTTGTCAAGCCAATCCTGCACCTTTCGCTGCCTTCATCAACTTAGGTGATATTTTCGTGCTTTGCAGTTCACCTGAAAGGTTTTTGCATTTTGACCCCAAAACCCAAATCGCTCACACCAGACCAATTAAAGGGACGAGACCGAGAGGTGAAACCAAATTTGAAGACGAAGATTTGGCAAAGGAATTACTTGAGAGCGAGAAGGATAGAGCCGAGCATATCATGATTGTTGACCTTGAGCGAAACGATTTGGGTCGTGTTGCGGAAACAGGCAGCGTTTGTGTCAGCAGGCTCTACGCTCTTGAATCGCACCCTACCGTTTGGCATCTGGTTTCAACGGTTGAAGCAAAAATTCCACCAACTAAAGATGTCCCTGACTTACTCTTCGCTATGTTCCCAGGAGGTTCAATCACAGGTGCACCGAAAATTCGTGCAATGGAAATTATTGACGAAGTTGAGCCGATCGCTCGTGGAATTTACACTGGAAGCATCGGCTATTGGAGTTTCTCAGGTCATTGCGACTTCAACATTGTTATCCGAACAGCCCTCCTGAAGGATAGCATGCTTTATTTCCATGCTGGCGGAGGGATCGTTGCAGACTCTGACCCTAAGGCAGAATATGAAGAAACAATCGCAAAAGCAAAAGGCTTGCTGAAAATTATAAGTTGCATCAGATAAGCGTTCCACGAATTCGCTGAACACACTCTTTGATACCGAATCGGAGTGAAACCAAAACGATAGATTAGCATCATAATTGTCGGCGTATTGCCGATTAGACATTAACTTGCGAGGTGATGGTGAAATGAATGAAGCGCAAGAGTTCTGCGAAATCCCTACTGTGAATGCTGAAAGTGAAGATATTGAGCGCTTGTTAAAGGAAGCGAAAGTTGTCGCTGTTGTAGGTGTTTCTCGTGATCCAACAAAAGATAGCCACATTGTCGCTAAATACTTGAGCCAGCATTACCGAACCTATTTCATTAACCCACATGCTGACGAAATTAACGGTCATAAAGTCTATGCGTCGTTAAAGGATTTGCCCGAAGTTCCCGACATCGTTGACATCTTTCGTGCTCCCAGTAAAGTTCCGCCAATTGTTGACGAAGCCACAGAAATTGGTGCAAAGGCAGTTTGGATGCAAATAGGAGTCGTTAACAACGAAGCGGCTCAAAAGGCGAAAGAGGCCGGATTGATAGTCGTTCAGAACAAATGTATCATGGTTGAACACAAGAAGCTTAAGGCTTCTGGCAAGTTGTGAACCTGTTGTTAACTCGGTCGT
This sequence comes from Armatimonadota bacterium, assembly GCA_025060305.1. Taxonomy (GTDB): domain Bacteria; phylum Armatimonadota; class Fervidibacteria; order Fervidibacterales; family Fervidibacteraceae; genus Fervidibacter. The sequence continues at coordinate 2,962 of JANXCD010000080.1, forward strand.
TCTTCACTATGAATTCCAACACTCGTAAAACAAGGCTAACGACAAACCAGTTTGATTGCGAAATGAGAGTTGAAAGTTTCATTTCATTGAGGGCTTCAAAAGGCATAAAAAACAACGGTTTGAAGGATAGCCTTTAGTTTGGCATGGTCCTTCAAACCGTTACTTAAATGTTCATGAGCGTTTTAAGGCGAATTCTCTTTTACGACTTTTTCGTGCAATGGGCTGTTTCATCAATATTCTTCCAAGCCCCAAGAAACTATCCGTCCGAAATCACCTGTTAAGATTTTTGCGTGCCCGTCAACAAAACCGCCTATTATTGCACCAGCATCCCGTCCTGTGCCGAAGGGCGGTGGATAGACATCAGTGTCCCTTGTCCCAGCATGTGCACCTAAGGAGTTGCAGAACAAAAGAGGCTTGCTGGAAGGGTTCTTTGATTCTGCCAGTGGGCGACCACAAACATTGACACGAGGGGCAATGTTAGGTATAGCCGGGATTGGGAAACCCCATCCATACCTGACTGAAGCCATGAAACCAACCAAAAGCGCTACATCAGATACATAGTGCATGCAGAACCAAGCATAAGAACCTCCAGTTGACCTTGATGTGCCATCCCATCCCCTTCCGTCTGGAAAATTAACTCCTTGATTTACAGTAGGGCAATGGAACAACTGGTAGTTTTTGACATAAGGTTGTGTCGTCCAAGGAGTGAAGCGAATTGGGCAGTTGACAAAATGGCTTCCTGTGCCACCAGGGTCAGGAACGGTAGGTATTGGGATACCTTGGGCTGTTGGAGCACATGGGTAATTTCGCCAGTAATTTTGGTCTGCTTCAGGCAAATCAAGTGGGAAAAGTTCATCAAAGTCTTGAGTGTATTGCTGGATTCCAAGGTTAGATTGACGGACATTGCTAAGACAAGAAGTTTGCCTTGCTTTTTCCCTTGCCCTTGCAAACACAGGGAACAAAATTGCTGCTAGGATCGCAATTATTGCGATCACCACCAGCAATTCAATTAGTGTGAAGCCTAAACGAAATTGATCTGAATTTTGAACATTTTTGCGTTGCAACATCTCTTTATCCCTCCTTTTTCATTGCCCTTTTAGGGCTGGTTTTATTGCCTGCAAGCATTTTAGCACGAATTTTTTAGTTTGTCAAGAATAATCTTAGCCGTTAAAAATTATGCCTCAGAGTTGGTTGTAGATAACCCAAGTCGCTACCTGTGGTAGATTTTGGCATAGTCGTTATTCCTATAACAACTTCACTCTTTACTGCAAAGTTTGTTGGTGGCTCATATAGTTCATGTGTCCTTACTTCATAGGGTCTGAGATAAATTAATCTTCAGGTCTGAGTAATGGGAACAAAATTACTTCACGGATTGAAGGTGAATTGCAGAAGAGCATTGTTAAACGGTCAATGCCAATTCCAAGCCCTCCTGTTGGTGGCATACCATACTCAAGCGCTGTTACGAAGTCCCAGTCAAGGGGATGGGCTTCAATATCGCCCTTTTCTTTTAACCTTTGCTGCATCTCAAACCTTTCCCTTTGATCAAGTGGGTCATTCAACTCACTGAAAGCATTAGCAATCTCAAGCCCTCCGATGAAGCCCTGAAATCGCTCAGTCATCGTCGGTTCGTCAGGTTTTCGTTTTGCAAGTGGCGAAGTTTCAACAGGGTAGTCAACAAGGAAGGTTGGTTGAATTAGGTTTGGCACAATTTTCTTCTTCATAGCCTCGTCAAGGACACGACCCCAGTGGTCTGTCGGCTCAACGGAAAGCCCCAGTTCCTTACCAACTTGCCTTGCCTTCTCGTCATCTTCCCGAAATTCCAAAAAGTCAAAACCTGTCGTCTCCTTTATGGCTTCCATCAAAGGCATTCGCTGCCAAGGTGGCTTCAAGTCAATCTCATGACCTTGATATTTGATTTTAGTAGTGCCCAAGACGGTTTGAGCAACATAAGCCACCAATTCTTCTGTCAATTCCATGATGTCCTTATAGTCGGCATAGGCTTGATAGGCTTCAAGCATGGTGAACTCTGGGTTATGTCGTGCATCAACACCTTCGTTTCTGAAGTTGCGACCAATTTCGTAAACCTTTTCCAATCCGCCAACTATGAGCCTTTTCAAATAAAGTTCTGGAGCAATTCGCAAATACAAGTCCATGTCAAGGGCGTTATGGTGGGTCATGAAAGGTCGTGCAAGTGCGCCACCGTAAACGGGTTGCAAAATCGGAGTCTCAACTTCAATGAAACCACGCTCGTCAAGGAACTTGCGAATGGCTTGAAGGATTTTTGAACGATTGACGAAAATATCACGAATTTCTGGATTGGCAACAAGGTCAAGGTAGCGTTGCCTGTATCTTACTTCAACATCCTTCAAGCCATGCCATTTTTCTGGTGGCGGTCGTAACGCTTTTGCTAAGAGCCAAAAATTTTGGATTTCAACAGTGACTTCTTCAGTTCTGGTTTTTGTGACCTTTCCTTCCGCTCCGATGATGTCACCTGTGTCCAATTCGCCAAACTTCTGGTAGGCTTCCTCGCCAATAGTGTTGATGCGAGCCATGATTTGAATTCGTCCAGAGGAGTCAACTAAATCGGCAAAGGTCAATTTGCCGTGAGAGCGAAAAGTTGTCAACCTTCCAGCAACCTTTACAGTCTGACCCTGCAAATTTTCAAATTCGGCTACAATTTCGGCAACGAGGTGGGTTCGTTCAAACTTGGTTATCACGAAAGGGTCAATTCCTTGTGAACGCCACCATTGGAGTTTTTCTAATCGGTCAGCGTAAAGTGGGTCTCGCTCCGCCATTCCATACTCTGCCTCCCAAGCAGAAAAAGTTTGCTTTTTACTTGCTGATTTTTTCAACACGATACTGAATAATGCCTACTGGCGCTCTGACCTCAACCACATCGCCTACTCTTTTGTCCATTAGAGCCTCGCCCAGTGGCGATTGATAAGAGATTTTGCCTTCCAAAGGGTTAGCCTCAAAGGGACCGACAATTCGGTAAGTGACTTGTCTGCCTGTTGAAAGGTTAGTCAACTCAACGATTGAGCCAAACCCAACCTTGTTGGTTGGGATTTTGCTTTTCGGCACAACCTTAACGATCTTCAAAATTTGCTGTAGTTCTTCAATTCGCCCTTGGATGAAGGCTTGCTCTTTTTTAGCGTCATCGTAATCGGTATCTTCCATAAACTCGCCCACTTTCCGTGACTCCCTGATATGCTCAAGCACCTCCTTACGCTCTTTTTCCAAAAGTCGCCTTAACTCCTCTTCAAGCGCCTTTTTGCCTTCCTCAGTGACAAGGATGTGTTCCTCTTCTTCAAATTCAAACTGCTCTTCCTTTGGTTTAGGTTTTGGTTGTGCCATTGAGCGATCACTCCCCACTCTTTGAAAGTTAAATAATGCAACGGCGGGAAGCAAACAAATGGTGCCCTACCGCTAAGTGGTTTTGCCATTTTATCACAAACTTTAATGCAAGGCAATAGTTGATTTGCCCAAAGTTAACTGAATTTTTTTCAACGACCTTCCCAAACCTACACTACACCAAACTTTAGTAGGCAGATGAGCAAATTGACAAGAAATATAGCGTCGGCTTTTAGCCAACGCAAAGAAAATTCAGAAGGTTAGGCTAATTTTCCGGCAAAAATTGGCTTTAGCAAACACTTCACATCAATGAGCGGTTTCCCTATTAACCCGAACTTTTTACTCTCTTACCTTGCTTTACTTTGTGCCAAAATTTTTGTTGACGGAGGTGGTCACACACGGAAAGAATTGGCATCATGGGCGGAACTTTTGACCCAATTCATTATGGTCATTTGCTTGCTGCTGAAGAAGCCCGCTTCAGGTTCAATTTGTTTCGTGTCATTTTTGTCCCATGCGGTATACCCCCTCACAAAAAGCCTTATGAAGTTACTCCTGCTGAGCACCGTTACGCCATGACCGTCCTTGCAACAGCCAACAATCCTCATTTTGTAGTTTCACGAATTGAAATTGACCGACCTAGTCCATCTTACGCTATTGATACAGTGAAGATTTTTAAGCAGCAGTTCGGCGAAGGAGTTGAATTTTTCTTCATCACTGGACTTGACGCAGTGCTTGAAATTTTGACATGGAAAAACCATGACGAACTCATCAGACTTTGTAACTTCATCGCTGTCAACCGCCCTGGTTACGATACTGAGAAGTTGCGTGAGCGCTTACCGAAACACTATTTAGATCGCATAAGTTTGCTTGCTATACCTGGCATTGACATTTCGTCAACGATGATTCGTGAACGAGTGCGAAAAGGTGAGCCAATTAATTACCTGACGCCAAAATCTGTGTGTGATTACATCGCTAAGCATCAACTTTACAGGTGAGCCAAAAATTCAGGAGGTGAACTTTTGGTGCGAAAAGCGATGACGACTTTTGAGTTAGCAGAGTTTTTCTGCCGAATTGCCGACGAGAAGAAGGTAAGCGAGATTGTGGTTTTGGATGTCTCTCGCATGACCTCCATAGCCGATTTTTTTATCATAGGAACTTGCGAGAACCAATTGCACATTGATGCCGTTGCTGACGAAATGCAAATTAGAGCCAAACATGAACTTGGGATTTTCCTTAAGCGGATAGGGGAACCAGCGTCAAATTGGGTTGTCCTTGATGCTGGTGCTGTCGTTGTCCACCTTTTCAACCCTGAACTTCGTGATTATTACGACCTTGAGAGCCTTTGGATATTGGCAGAAAAATGGCTTTGGATTGAAAATGCTTTGAAAGCAGAAGAGAAGGTAACAGCCTGAACTTTTCAACTGGAAAGTTAGGCAGGATGCCCCGCTCTTACACACTGAAAACTTTTTTTGCAAATTGAGGTGAAGGCAAAGTGCCAAAGCGAGCGTTGCTGTCTGTTTGGAATAAACGAGGTGTTATTGAATTCGCCAAAGGTTTAAGCAATTTGGGGTTTGAGTTAGTGTCAACAGGCGGAACAGCGAAAGCATTGAAGGACGCTGGTTTACCTGTCCTTGAAGTTCGTGAAGTCACCCAATTTCCTGAAATCTTAAGTGGTCGTGTCAAAACCATTCATCCCTTCATCGCTGCTGGAATTTTGGCTCGTAGGGATGTTCCAGCCCATTTGCGTGAACTTGAGCAATTGGGAATTTCAACTGTTGACCTTGTTGCTGTCAACCTTTACCCTTTCAGAGAAGTTGTCCGTCAAGGAGTGGACGAGTTGACAGCCTTAGAGCATATTGACATCGGTGGCGTGACGCTTTTGCGGGCGGCAGCGAAAAACTACCGTGATGTCATAGTCCTTTGTGACCCAAAGGATTACATGAAAATTTTGCGTTGGCTTCAAAATGGCGAAGTTCCGTTGAAGGTTCGTGCTGAACTGGCGCTTAAAGCCTTTGCTCACACCGCTGCTTACGACGCCGCTATCCTTTCTTACTTCCGTCAGCAAACAGGCATCCAGTTCCCTTGTGAGTTGGCGCTCGGTTTTGTCAAACGCATTGATTTGCGTTATGGTGAGAACCCTCATCAGCAAGCAGCATTTTATGCCGACCCAATGAACGAAATCCCAAGCGTGGCAACAGCAACTCAAATTTGGGGCAAAGAGTTGTCATTCA
>JANXCD010000081.1 GCA_025060305.1 Armatimonadota bacterium
TGTCGAGCCTGCTCTTGGATTTTTTGAGTCAGTTCTAAAACTTGAACTTCATGGGACAGAATCGGAATAAGTTCCCGCAACCTTTGAATTGGGTCAAGCATTTCAAGGAAGCGCTGCCTTTCTTGAGGGCTGATGTTCAAGGCTGTGATCACGACATCGGACAAGTGAGCAGGTGATGTCAAGGATTCAATAAGCCCAACGGCTTCGTCGGGAATTTGAGGCGAAAGTTGAATCATTCTGCGAGCCAAATCTTTGACGCTGTTAACGAGGGCTTGAACTTCAATGGTTTCTTCAACAGTCTCGTCAACGATTGAATATCGTGCTCTCAAATATGGTTCAATTTGCGTCCACTCTTCAATACGGACTCTTGCAAGCCCACGAATTAGCAACTGGATGTGTCCGTTGGGTGTCCTCATCATTCTGACGATGTTGACAAGTGTCCCAATTTGATAAAGTTCGTCTGGGGGTTTGGGGTCTTGAATTTCTTTGTCCTTTTGCATCACTGTGATGAAAGTTCGCAAATCGGCAGCGACAGCATCAACAGCACGGACGCTCTTCGGTCGCCCCACATCCAAAGGAGTGACCATGAGTGGGAAGACGACAAAATCACGCAGCGCCACCACCGGCAGTTCAGGTGGCAGTTGTTTTTGAAACTCTTCAGGTATAAACACGGCTTTCACCCCTTGAATTCATCTTCTCATTTCTCTTGACAGTTGCTCGTAGACATCTTTTAATTCGTTAAGTCGGTCCGCCACTTGGTCATTTTCGTCGGCGAGCCTTTCATGGATTTCAGCCATTCGCTTATTTTTTGCTTGGCGAAATTCTTTTGCAAGGGATTTGTGGTAACTTTCAAGTCTTTCAAAGGCATCGGCTAAATCTTCACAGTAATTTTCCATCTGCCTTACCCAATCTCGTGAAGGTGGTGCTACTTTCTGGGCTGCCTTAACATAAGCCCAAACCAAAAAGGGCAACAAGCAAACAGCACAAAATGACCAAAACCTCATCTTAATTTCACCGCCCAGTCAAGGTTTAATTTGAACCGACCTTGCCTTTCCCGATGACAACTTCTTAGGCACACGAATTATCAAAAGCCCCAACTGATATTCAGCAGTTATGCTTTCTGGGTCTACCGAAGATGGCAATTTAATGCGCCTTTCAAAAGTTCCGTAGGGAATTTCCAAAATTAAGCACTGAACGGCTCCCATGCTGGGTGGACGACGGAGGCCTCTAACGACCAATGAGCCATTGGGGTGATATTCAACTTCCAAATCTTGTTTGTCCACACCAGCAACATCAACGACGATGTAATAGGCTTCCTCATTCTCACAAACATCAACTGGCGGCTCCCAGTGGCTACCAAACTGAATTTGAACCCTTTGAACCCAGAACCGAATTTCTTCCATAGCCTAACGCCTCCGCCTGATGATTATGACACCTTAAGGGCAAGGTTGACGCATTTGCTCTTTACTAAAACGCTCTATATCCAAGCAGAGGCATTTTACCTTTAACGAGCCAACAATCCAAGCAAAATAATCGTTGATGTCCAAAGGATTAAATTGATGACAAAAGGTTTGTCACGGAGCATTTGTTCAGGAGCGCCGGCAGTGTCGGTTTGATAAGCCAAGTAAAGGTAGCGAAGGACTCCGTAAACCACAAAGGGAATAGTCACCATTAGCCAAGGCTCTTTCTTGTCACTGAGCAAGATGTGAGGCGCAGTGAAGGTGTAAAGGGTATAAGCCATAATCGTCATTGAAGCAGTGACAGCGATGAACATGTCCAGAAGTTGTGGTGAATACTCGCCCAAAACAGAGCGAACAGTAGTGGCATTGTTGCCCATCAAAATCAACTCGTGTCTCCGTTTTGCGAAAGCGATGAAGAGGGCAAGCAAAAGAGTGCACAAAATTAGCCAAGGCGAAATTGCAACCTTGATGGCAAAACAGCCAGCAGCAACCCTTAAAACGAAACCTGCAGCCACGCTTAAAGCGTCAACGATAATGAAATTTTTAAGCCAAAGGGAGTAAAAGTTGCCCCAAATCGGATATGCGATTGTTGAAAGCAAAAAAAGAGGTGTTTGATTTTGCCACGCAACACCAACTGCCAAAACAAGCCCTGAAAGCCCACTAATCATCGCTATGCCCACAGCCTCTTTGACAGAAACCCGCCCTGAAGCAACAGGGCGGTTGCGTTTAATGGGATGTTTTCGGTCTTTTTCCTTGTCAATGACATCATTGATGGCGTAAACTGAACTTGAGAGCAAACAAAAACTCAAAAACGCAACAACAACGAAAAGTAAATCTGAGAGGGCTTTGGGGAAAGGGAGTTTGAAGTTACCAGCAAAAATGTAGCCAGCAAAAATCAACCCATTTTTGACCCATTGGTGCATTCGCAAAAGGGCGAGCCAATCCCCTAATCTTCCGCTCATCTTTCACCGACCTTTCTCAACTCGTTATCGCTCTCAACAACGATTTGGAGGAAAGCCTCTGTCAATTCGGGGTCTAATTGGGAGCCAGCAACTCTCTTCATTTCTTCCAAAGCCTGTTCAAATGGGTATGCTGGTCTATGAGGTCTCTCAGAGCAAAGGGCGTCAAAAGTGTCTGCTACCGCTAATAGTCGGGCAGGAAAAGGAATTTCGCTGCCTTTGATTTTTTCTGGGTAACCAGTCCCATCAAATCTTTCGTGATGATGCTTGACAGCAACTTCAATAGTTTCCGTCAAAATTACTTGAGATTCAACCATACTCAAACTTTGAATTGGATGTTGACGGACTAATGACCATTCGCTATCGCTTAGACTTTCTGACTTATTCAAGATTTCTATGGGGATGCGTATCAAACCGAGGTCTTGAATTAGGGCTGAAATCACCATTTGCTCAGACTCTTGCTTGCTCATCCCGACGGCTTCAGCCAACCTTTTTGCGTAAATTCCGACCCTTCTTGAGTGCCCTTGCCGATAAGGTAAAATGTTTTCAACATACTGGCAAAAAGAAGAAAGCGCTGCCAAGTAACTTTCATAAACTTTTCGGTGTAACCTGGCTCTTTCAATAATTGAAGCGGAGTGATTGGCTAAAAGCAAGTAAAACTTGACATCGCTTTCAGAAAAAGGTTGCTCAAAAGTCAACCTCGTCAAATTCAAAACCCCAATAACTCTGTTCCCGAATTTCAAAGGGATAGAAAGGGCACTACCAGCACCACGATAATGAAGCAAGTGAGATGAAAATTGGTGAACGGTCTGAGCGTTGATGAGCAAAGGCAAACCAGTCAAGGCAACTTGCCCTGCGATACCATTGCCAACAGGAATTTCTATTGAAAGCAAGTCAGGAGAGAGACCCTCTGCTGCTACCAATTTGAGGCGTGGCGGAGAAACTGACTCTTCAACGAGCATGATTGAAACCTTATCGGCTCTTGATTGTTGAAGAGAAAAATGCAAAATTCCTTGCAAAATCTCTTCAAGTTCAAGGTATTGGTCTACTTTCTGGGCAAGTTCACCTAAAGAAGCCATCAATCTGAACTTTTCCTTTTCCCTTGTAACCCTAATGTATTCCGTCGCTCTCTCAATGGTCGCCTGAAACTCAGAAACAGTAAAAGGTTTGGCTAAAAAAGCCCAAAAGCCTGCTTCAAGTGCTTCTCGATTTATTTCGGGAAAATTTTGACCTGTGATTAAAATCCCTATTAAGTCAGGAGAATGCTCACGCATTTTCCTATACAAGGCAATGCCACTACCATCGGGCAAAAGCCAATCTATAACGGCTAAATCAAAGGCTTCTTGTTTTATCTTGTCTAATGCTTCCGTAGCATTGAAGGCTATTTCAACATCAATGTTGAATCGCTGCAAAGCGAACTTGCAAAAAGTGACGGTGCTTTCCTCATCTTCAACGATTAGCGCCCTTAAGTTTGACATTTTCAATCACCTCCTGAAGAATCATGTGGCAGTTGGTGAAGACATATCCTTTGCCGAAAAGCCTCAAGTTCTTCAGCAACTTGCTTTGGCGGTAAGTTGGTCAAATGGCGAGTGAAATCTCTAAGCCGAAGTGCCTGTTGCTCTATTTCCTTGAATGCTTCTTTGAGATTAGGCGATAAGCCTTCATCCATTTGAGAAATTTGTGCCATTCCTAAAATTCCGTTGAGCGGGTTGTTGATGTTGTGGCTCAGATATTGAGCAACCACTTGCCAAAGTTCGGGCGGAATTTCTGGAAGAGCAGTCTCTGGTTTAGTGAATTCGGATGAAATAGCAAACTCTAAACCTGTGCCTCCTTCAACTTTTGATGCCAAAAGTGCTTTTTCAACAAGAGACAAAACTTGTGTCAAGTCATCAGGAGTAGCCCTTTGAACGGTTGTTAGTCCCATACTGACCTTCAAAACGAGCCCATTATCTTTCAAGGTTGCAATTTCGGTTTCGGCTAATTTTGCTTTTATTCTATCTGCGACTATCAATGCTTTTTCCAAGGATGCAGCGGGCAAAATTATCGCAAATTTGTCACCACTGTAACGAGCAACAAAGTCATAGTTCCTTACAAAACGGCGGATTATTGAAGCGACTTCCCTAAGGATTTGGTCGCCTGCTTCATATCCCAAAACTTCGTTGAAGGCTTTGAAATCGTTTATGTCAACCAAAATCAGGCTTAAAGGGTAACCGAAACGAACAGACTTGTTGAGTTCAATTTCAAGCCTTTTGTTAAAAGCCTCTCGGTTAGGCAACTTCGTTACTGGGTCAAGCAAAGCATACACCTTTAGGCATTGTGAGCATTGAATTCCCCAAATCAAAGACTTAACGATTTGGGCTGATGCTTCAATGAGTCTAAGGAGCCCTAAATTAGCCTGCTTTGACGCTTTGACAGCAATGATGCAACGCCAACTGCTTTCCGAGAAAATCTTCGTGACAAATGAACGGTGCAAAGTTTCGGGCAAAGTTTTAGCCTCCAGCAACCTTTGACCGTCTTCGCCTTTCGCAATCCCAAACAAAATTTTGCCGTTCAAATCGGTCATCAAGATAGCGCCGTCCTTTGAACTTGAAGCAAAAAGCAACAGTTCAAGCAGTTGGGACAAACTTTCTTCCAAACAAATTTTCGGTTCTATGTTCGTTGAGGCTTCAAGCCAAGGTCGGATAAAGTTTCCTTTGAGGAACATAGGCATTGCAATAAAAAAGGAGTTGGACAAACTATTGCCTATGGCTTCAAATTCCTTGACTTCCCTTTCTGTCCATTTGCTTGACCGAAATTTGCCGACCCAGAAAACTGAAAGCAAATTGTTTCCTGATCTTTTGCAGGAGATCATCGCTGAATTGGGGGACGGATTAACAGGCAAAAATGCAGTGTCAGGAAATTGCAAAAATAAAGTTGAAGAAAGTTGCTCCAAAAGACGAGGTGGCAAACTCAAATTACTTTCATTAAAAAAGGCTGAACGATTGTTGAAAGTGAAGTGCAAGAAATTGCCAGCACTCTGACAAAATGCCAAGCCAGTTATGTCCGCACCGAGTTTTTTCGCAGTGGCAATGAGTGAAAAGCGAATCAATTGACGAAGCCTTGAGTGTTCCTCGCTTTCTGTAGTTCTCGTCATTAACATTGCGCACCTCCAAACTTACTCAAAGTTTCTCCATTCCCTCAACAAACTTTAAGAAAGCCTCAATGTCTCCTATCTTACGAACTGATTGAGTTTCTGAACTGATGGTCTCTGCTTTCGCTGCAAGTGCAATCGGCTCAGCAATAGCCACAACTTCCCCTTGCTCACTTTGCAAAGTATATAACCCGAAAAAGCAGATAGGAAGCCCGTAGCGCTGAAGGAAAGCCTGAAGATTCAACAAAACAAATCTGGGACGCCAACTCAAAACTTGGACTTGTGATTTCTCACATAGAGAGACATTCCGAACTTGCAGGCCATAAACTTGAGACCAGACCCCGATAAGAGATGCTTTAGGGTCATGCCAAAAATAACGAGCGAATGCCTCTAACTGCTTCTCATCCAGACTTTCTGCCCAATGAATAGCAGCAATGCTTTCACCTAAAGTCGTTGTTATGGGGCGCTCAGTTTGCAAGTCAAAAAGAACGGCGATTGTTTGACCTTCACCATCTATCCCCAAGATGGGAACAATAGCGCCAAAAGGAGTCGCCAAATTCTCGCCGACAGGGAGCAAAGGCACTGTTAAATTCCAAAGATTCATCGGTTGAACTGACCTAAGCAACCACTGTTCAACTAAACCAGGGTCATCCAAAGCCATCAAGGGGCTGGAGCGACCATTGGGAAACCTGATAATGCCACCCATGAACTGACACCTCCTTGTGCTCACTGGCTTTTCTTTGTTTGGCGCTTTGTGTCATTGTTATATCACGGTTTTAGCCATTTGGCAAGGAGTGAATGTTGCATGCTCAAAAGAATTACTGGCGTTTATGTTGTGACTGACAGGTTTGTCAACCCAAATCGCTCTCATATTGACATTGCAAAGGCTGCAATAGAAGGCGGAGCGTCAGTTGTCCAAATTCGTGATAAACAAGCAACAACAAGACAACTTTTTGATTGGTCAAAAGCAATTCGTGACTTGACCAGAAATACAGAAACCCTCTTTATCGTTAACGACCGAATTGACATAACCCTTGCCTGTGATGCCGATGGCGTTCATCTCGGAGACGATGACATACCCGTTCCAGTTGCACGCCGTTTGCTTGGAGCAAGTAAAATCATTGGTCGCTCAGTAGCAAACGAAGATGAAGCCCTTAGGGCAATTGCTGAAGGCGCAGACTATGTTAGCATCGGCTCAATTTTCGCAACTTATACTAAACCCGATGCAGGTAAGCCCATCGGAACAGAAGCGATTGAAAGAGCCCGAAAAGTCTTACCTCCTGATTATCCTCTTGTAGCCATCGGCGGAATTAATTTGCAAAATGCGGCGAAAGTTTTTGAGGCTGGAGCGGATGCTGTTGCTGTCATTTCAGCAGTTGCTTGCGCTGATGACCCTATTGGTGCTGTCAGGCAACTTAAAATGCTGTGGGAAAAAATTCGTGGCGGTGAGCAGAAGTGAAAGTGCGAAACTTGGGCGAATACAAATTGGTGGCTCGGATATGTGAAAAGTTAGAACGAACTTTCGGAATTGACAAGCGAGTCATTGTCGGTTTGGGCGACGATACTGCTGTCTTGGACATCAACGAAACGAAACTGGTCTTGACCATTGACACTCAACTTGAAGATGCCCATTTCCGTCGCAGGTGGATGCCACCCTTTGAACTTGGATGGAAATCAGTTGCCGTCAGTGTCAGTGATGTGGTAGCGATGGGTGGCAAGCCCATAGCAGCACTTTTGGGAATTGGCTTGACAGGAGAAGAACCTGTCGCTTTCGTTGACGAGTTTTATGAAGGCGCAATCGCACTTTGCCAGTCAACAGGAATATTGCTACTTGGTGGCGATACCGTTCGCTCGCCTTTGGGTTTGATGTTCAGCAGCGTTGTGATTGGAATCGTTGAAGGCGAACCAATAAGGCGCAGTGGTGCTCAAATTGGCGATGAAATTGTTGTAACAGGTTTTGTTGGTGAAGCCTCTGCTGGATTTTGGTTGCTGGAGCAGGATGTGGACTTCATGTCATCACCTTTGCTTCAACATTGCATTAAACGCTTCAGGCAACCAGAGCCGAAGGTAAACGCAGTCCAAGTTTTGCGCTCCTTTCCTGTCCACGCAGCCATTGACATAAGCGACGGTCTGGTCATTGACGCTCAAAGAATAGCAAATGCGAGCAAAGTCCAAATCCTTTTAGACTTGACAAATTTGCCCTTAAGCGATGCTTTGAAGGAAGCAGCAAAAGTGACAGGCAAAGACCCACTTTCACTCGCATTGACAGGTGGCGAAGATTACGAATTGCTCCTTTCAGTTCCCAAGTCAGTTGCAAACGAACTATGTCAAGCGATGAAATCCATCGGCATAACATCGTTGCAGATTGGTGAAGTCAGTGCAAGTCACGAGGAAGGTCAAGTCATCGGCAAATTCTCCGAAGGGACAATTGCGCCCCTTCATGGTGGCTTTCAGCATTGGTGATTGTAAGCAAAATTTGTCCGAAAAATCTGCGGTCATCAACAAGATTTGCGACAAAGAGCGTCCTCAAAATTTGCCAAAGGCGCTACAATCCTTTAAGGTGGCTTTGAATGCTTGAAAGTCAGATTGAAAAATTGACAGTTTGGCTTCCCGAAGAGCGAATTGAAGAATTCGCCGCTTTGGTGCGTGAAATTTTGCCTTCATCTCCTGATCCAGAGACTGCACTGACCCGATTGGCTCACTTGGCGGAAATGTCGGGCAACCCCAGATGGCTGCTTGAATATCTCATTGACGACCCAGCGATG
>JANXCD010000082.1 GCA_025060305.1 Armatimonadota bacterium
GAGACGAAAGGTTCTGACGCTGCTTGGGAGTGGTGGTTGGAACGAATGAAACGGCACGGCGTTGCAAGTCGTGAGTTTGTTGAGGAAGCGTTAGAAGCACTGTCAAAGCGAAGGGATGTGGGACGAAGATGGGACTTAGTGGAATCGTCAGACCGAGAGGGGTCATAGATGCATCGGTCGGAATTCTCACAACACCACTTGGTGGCGAACCAACTCACGAGAGGCTGGCTGCTCTGAGTTTGTTTGGCGACATCCGAAGTGGTTTGATTGAAGCCCACATACCTGACCGATGGGCTGACGAAGTTGGGGCGGCATTGTGGGAAGCAGTCACACGAAAGCGCTACCACGCTTTTGAAATGCGTCCGATTCTTCCGCACGAAGCCCAAGGATGGTTCATGGACTTGCTTGCCTTCGCCGACACATACATGCATTGGCACTATCGTGATTGGACTCCTGATGAAGTTTGGGCTATGGCAAATGTCAAGGGGTGCAGTTACTACGATGCCATTTATCTCGTTCTGGCTCAAAAATTGGGTGCAGTTTTCTGGACTGCCGACCGAAGACTTTACGAATTTTTGCGTAGGCAAAGCCAACTCACTCAACCAACAGTTTGTTGGCTTGGGGATTATCCGAGAATGAAAATCAAGACATAATTGAACCATGAGGTGAAAATCAATGCCGAAGCGTGAAAAGGGAATGTCTACCGCTGTTGACGAAAAAGCAGTGATGGAAGAGTATCGGAAAGTCGTAGAAAGGCTCCGTAAAGGTGAAATCAGCCGAGAAGAGTTCGGTGAATGGTTTCGTTCCCACTTTGGCATCAAGGGTAAGGGAATTTTGCGCAATTTTCTCAAACAGAGGGAGTTGGCGAGAGGATGGGACAAAAACCCGAAGCGCAAACGCAAAAAGTCGTTGTTATGAATGCTTCTGTCTTTTTGGCGGTCGTTCTGCTGGATGAACCACCAGAAATTTGGCGTCCTGCTACCGCTCTTTTCGCTGATATTATGGCTGGTAAGGTTCAAGCCCATATACCCGACCGATTTGAGGATGAAGTTTTGGGCGGATTGGTGGAAGCCATCAGTAAGGGACGACCTATTGCTGCCAAACCTTTTGAGGCTCTCAAAGACCTGATGGCTAACATGACTATTCATTACCGCATCACTGACTGGCAATCGGAAGAAGTTTTCAATGCAGCGTTGCGATGGCGAGTGAGTTACTACGACGCCGTTTATTTGCTCGTCGCTCAAAAACTTGGCGCAACTTACTGGACGGCTGACAAAAAGTTGCTCAGGTTTCTGCAAAGGCAAAGGTTTACCGACTTGCCTAACTTGGACTGGATCGGCAATTACTTGAGTTGAGCAGCAAAATTGAGGGACGAGGTGAAAAAAAGTGGCAAAGCATGAAGATGCTTTTTTGGCTTCTATCAACATGTTTTGGAGGTGAACACCTTTGCCGAAGCGCAAAACTGTAAGTGACGATGAGTTAGTTAACGAGTTTGAGCGCATCTTTGAAAGGTGGCAGAAAGGTGAGATCAACGATGAAGAGTTTTGGAAATGGTGGCGTTCCCATATAGGCATTAAGGGCAAGGGCATTTTAGCGTCATTTTTTAAGCAAAGGGAGTTGCTGAGAGGATGGGACAAGAAGCAAAGGAAGTAGTCGTAAATGCCTCCGTTTTTCTGGCTGCAATTTTGCTGGACGAACCAGTTGAAGTCAGCAAGCCTGCTTTCCTTTTGCTGCTTGACATAATGAAAGGCAAACTCGTAGTCCATGTCCCCGATAGGTTTGAAGATGAAGTTTTGGGTGGATTGATTGAGGCTTTCACAAGAGGGCGTCCAATGCTCGCTCCTCCAGAGGGCGTTTTCAGGATACTTCAAAGGTTTCTCACAAAAGTTATCGTTCATCGCAGAGATTGGGACTGGAACCCACAGGAAGTTTTCAATGCAGCGTTGCGATGGCGAGTGAGTTACTACGACGCCGTTTATTTGCTCGTCGCTCAAAAACTCGGAGCAACTTATTGGACGGCTGACAAAAAGTTGCTCAGGTTTCTGCAAAGACAAAAGTTTGCCGATTTGCCTAATTTGGGCTGGATTGGAAGTTACCGCTGAATTTTCCCTTGTTCCCAAGTTTCGTTTGGCTCGTTGCCTTTCCGTTTCTCCGCTTCCCTGTTTCCCCGTGTCCATCCGTTTCACCCAAACCCTCACGGTCACTCCGTCGCTTGGAGGCTCTCGCTGTGGGTCGTGGTCACGGATAGCGAAGGCGAAATCAAGGAAAATCGGTTTTGCTTTTGGCAAAAAAACTTGCCAGTCAACGAAGATTGTGCCTGCACCTTTGCGCCAAGGCGGGTGGATAGCGATTGCCTCTTTCGTTCCACCTCTGTCAACCATTTGCAAAACTGCGTGAGCGCCAGTTGCTTCGTCCGTTCCCCACCAACCCTTTGGCATCGTTTGCATCGGTTGACCGAAAACTTGGAACGAAATTTGCTGGCTACCTTGCTGCCAAAGGGGAATGCTGCCTCGTTCTGGCAAACGCACAACGGCTTCCTTTGGCGGCTTAGGTTCTCTCGCCGCTCTCACTTCAATGACCAAAACCGCATGAGCCTTTTTCTCGTCCCTCGTCCCCCGTCCTTCGCCCCATTCCGCAAATGCATGGATTGGGTAATGGGCGTTATGAGTACCTTTGCCAGCAACAACTACAAACTCCAAAATTTGGTTGCCTTTTGGCGGCAAATCAAAATTTTGCGGGTTCGCACTTACGACTTTCCAGCGGTCAATAACCTGAAGTTGAACCTTCCCACGCAAAGTTTGATTTCCAGCGTTGTCAAGGTGAATTCGGACAGGGATTGGGGTTTCCAACTGTGAGACGACCTGCGGGGCATCAATGCGCATTGTGAAATCGCCAACTTTAGCGATAGGCGGGTCAAACGCTGCTACCACTCCGCTCATAAGCATCACCCCCATCAAAATCCAGTCTCGCATTTTTGCTCACCTCAACAAGTTGTGATGCTCTCTTGTGTTGTTTCTTGGGTTAGGGTATCTTTGTTCGCTACTTTCGGCAAAAATTATGCTGCAATTGTTTCAAACTGAAATAGGGGCAAGTAAAGCCTGCCTGAAAATTTTTCGGATAAATTTCATTCGCACCAACGAACGCTTTCGTTGGAACGAATGTCCTTGCTTATGACTTAATTGCGACTGGCTTCAAATCTTAACCTTTCAATCTTGAGCGTAAATTCAAACTCGCACGGCTTTTTCGTTGGCAACTCAACAAATCAATCCTTGCTCAGTCTGCACTCAATTCAGCCTAACTTTACGCCCAAGTAATTTAACCTTGTTTTGGTTTATAGACAGTCTATAAACTGCCGTTTCTGAAGGGACAACGGAAGGGGAGATGATTTCTTCTTGCCTTTGATACGAATTCCGAAAAACTTTAAACTTCGCCAACTGTGTAAGTCATGAACTTACCTACTCCTTCAATTTCAATAGCCTCTGTGACGGGTCTAAGTCCTTCAAAGATGGCTAATCTGCCCAAGCCAAGTTGCAACTCCTTTAGTAGTTTGTCTAAGATTGACGAGATTGCTGATGATAACTGGTTGGCGATGTTTCTCAATGCTTTTTTAGGGTTTCCATCAATGTAGTCGGATTTCATTTTCATTCTCATTCTACTCACACTGAGACAAAATTTAGAAGGGAGGTGTTTTTGCGTGGTTCAAGGTTACGATGAGTTTGCCAACAAGGCGTTGGCAGTTGCAAAAGTTATTGCTTCTGAAAACCGAAGGTCAATTTCCGTTGAAGATTTGTTTTTGGGTTGCTTGGCTGTTATTGACCCATCAGAGTTTGGCATCTCCTTCCCGCCGAATTTACAAGCCTATTTGCAATCGCTTCATGGCAAACAGGTTCAAGAGAAGGTTAAAGTTGAACCTGAAGTGACGGAACTTGACAGAAAGTTGAGACGAAAATGCAAAGAGCGTGGACGCTCAACAGTGACGGTTTGGGACATTTTAACCGAGTTGACTTCTAATCCAACACCCACATTGCGTCAGTTGAGTGAAAACTTTGGCATTGACCTTGCCGAACTATACGAAATTGCCCAGCAAAAACTACCTGCTTTAGTTGAACCTTTGCCTGCTTCTGTCTTGGAAGCATTGCAGTCATTTACTATCAACTTGAGCGAGCAAGCATCTCAAGGCAAGTTGACACCTGCTTACGAACGAGATAGGGAGCGGGAACAAATCGTCCGCATTTTACTGCGGAAAACAAAGCGGAATGTCGCATTAGTTGGACCTGCAGGAGTCGGAAAAACGAAATTGGTTGAAGATTTGGCATTGCGAATTCATCGTGGCGAAATCCCACGCCTTTCAGGTTGCACTGTGCTCGCTTTAAACTTGGTCGGGTTAAGGGCGGGAACTCATGTTCACGGTGAATTAGAGAAGCGTGTTGAAACTTTTAGGAAGGCTTTGGAGGAGCATGGCGAACGCATCATCCTTTTTATTGACGAATTGCACACCATTGTTGGAACTTATGTAGGCGGTCATCTTTTGGATGTTGCTAATGCTTTAAAACCGCTTTTGGCATCGGGCAAAATCCGATGCATCGGTGCAACGACAAGGCAAGAGTATGTCCAGCACATTGAGGCTGACAGGGCGTTGGCAAGACGCTTTGAAATGGTGACTATTCAAGAGCCATCAAATGAAGCGATGCTTAAGATTCTGGAGCGAGTGAAAGGCGAATATGAGAGCCATCACGGTGTCGTTTATCCGCCAGAAACTTTTCACACCATCTTGGATTTGTGTGACCGATTCTTGCCGATGCGCCATTACCCCGACAAAGCCATTGACCTTTTGGACGATGCAGGCTCTTGGGCATCAATGCGTTATCAAGGCACAACGCCCATAACAGTGACGCCTGAAATGGTGAGACAAGTTTTGGCGGAAAAGTTAGGGTTGCCAGCGGAAGATTTGGAAGGGGCAAGTTGTGTCGGTTTGGCGAAAAAGTTGAGTGAAACGGTTATAGGACAAGATGAAGCTTTGGAACGAATAGAGCAAGCGTTGGTTGGCTCGC
This sequence comes from Armatimonadota bacterium, assembly GCA_025060305.1. GTDB lineage: Bacteria > Armatimonadota > Fervidibacteria > Fervidibacterales > Fervidibacteraceae > Fervidibacter. The sequence continues at coordinate 5,052 of JANXCD010000082.1, forward strand.
TCGTCCAAGAGATAGACCGAGATAGACCCAAAGAAATTTTCCTTTTCATCGGTCCGCCAAATGTTGGTAAGACTTTGACTGCACGAACTTTAGCAAGGCACTTGTGCAAAAACGAGAGAGCCTTTTTGGAGATTGACCTTGACCAAATTTTGCGCCGATATAGCCTTGAAACGACAGGTGTTGATGCTTTGATCGGAGTTCGTCCGCCTTATGTAGGCTGGGAACGGGGCGGGATCTTGACGAACCATGTTTTGGAGTTTCCGAGAAGCGTTGTCGTTGTGCGTGGTTTGGAAAATGCCCCTTTAGAAGTCCATCGGCTTTTTGAAAGCATCTTTGAGAAGGGCGAATGCGAGGACGGGAGAGGTCAAAAGGTAAGTTTTCGTGAAGTCATTTTTGTGCTCATCTGGGAGACAGAAGTTCAACAAGAACGACCTTTAGGCTTCCGTGCTCATGAGCCTGAAGCAAGTCTAACGACTTTTGACCGAGAAGCCATCAAGGAGCGATTAAAGCAGCGTGGTATTCCTGAAGAGTTGCTGGCACACATCCAACAAATTGTCTTTTTCCGACCTTTAGACCGTCAAGCCCTGTGGGAAATTGCCCTGAGAAAATTGGAGGAAATGAAGGAAAGGGTTTTCCAGAAGGAAGGAAAGTTGCTTGACATTGATGCACAACTGCTGGAGATGTGGCTCAGGACGGAACGATATTTGCCTTCACCAGCAGAAGTTGAGCAAATGGTAGAGCAACAAATTCTTTTGCCCTTGCAAGAGTTGAAAGCAAGGAAGCCAAGCGATTGGGTAAACTGGAAAGTGATTGCTTTAAAGGTGGAGAGAGGTGAAACGCAACTTGAACCTATCAAACCACGATTGTTGGTCGTTGACGATGTCCCTGATTTTTGGGAGGCGTTGAAAGAGACCTACCCTGAATGGGAATGGTGTTATGCAGCGACAGTGGAGGAAGCAGAAGAGAAAATTTCCCAGAAGCAACCCCACCTCGTTTTAGTTGACACTTGTCAAAGCACTGCTGACCCGAAGGATGTTCGTGGGTTGGAAATTTTGAAGCATTTGAAAACTCGCTTCCCACAGCAAACAATTGTTATGGTGACATCTCGCCCTCTCGGTTTTGATGAAACGAGACAAGCCTTCAAAAGCGGCGCTTACGATTACCTTTGGAAACCGCCTGAAGAATCCATCTTGAGACAAATCGTTTCGCTTCTGGTTGAACGAGAGGAGCAGGAGCGAAGATTGACCTACCAGCAAACTTTGCTCAAGCGTTATTGGGCATATTACGAGGTTCAAGTTGAAGCAGAAGGAGTAGAGGTGATTTACAAATCGGAATAGTGCGATCGTTCTCAAGGTCTCCTCAAAATTTTGCCACCATGAATTTCCCACAAAGATGGGTAAAAATCGGTCTCTGGCATTTTGTTGCAAATATCTTAAAATTGAAAGCAATTCAAATTCAATGGAGGTGAGTCGGATGGCGACACAAGTGACTTTGGATTTGATGAAGCAGTATCTTGAGAGGTTTGGATGGAGTCGTTACAAAGCAGTTGAAGAACCGATGGAGAAGGAAGGCATTATCCACACAGGTTGGCGTTCTTCCCCTGATGTAGAAGGTTTCAACCTCGCTATTGACCCAATGGTTGAAAAAAACTGCCTTTCGTTTCGCGTTCCCAAAATCCTGACCGTTTCCCTTGATGAAACCCCACAGGAAAGGCTAAAAGACTTGATGGTGGCTATGGGTTTCATCAACTACAGAATCATCTTGGGTAAGTTCGCCTATGACCCAAGGGATGGCGAGGTCCGCTTCTCCGTTGATATCCCTATTGACGAAAACACGGTCACTTATGAACAGTTTGAGCATTGTTTGGGTGTGGTAGTTAAGACGGTTGATGAGTATGCACCGAAATTGGAGGCGATTGTCAAGGGAAAAAAGACTGTTAAAGAGTTCATTGCCGATGAGATGAAAAGCGAGACAGCAATCGCTGGAGGACTTTTACGACTCTTCCGTGAATTGCTTGAAGCGATGGAGCGAGCACACAAAGGTGAAAGGCGAGAGGGAGAAAGCAGTCAAGACCAGTCATTGACGGAAGTTTAGGTTTCCACCAACTGAAGTCAGCGCTCAGAAACTCGTCAGTCATGTAGAGTCTATCCTTTCTCAATTTATGCTGAAACTGTAGGTCGGTCTTCCTGTTACAACCCAAATCCAACTCCATACGCTACCTGTCAAAAATTCGCCGATGATTATGCCCAGTGCAAAGGGCACAAGAGCGTGATAAGCCCTTTGACCGCTGTAGCGGACGATGGCAGTTTTTGCTAATCCAGCAATCAGCATCGGAAACCAACAGTAGTCAATGCCGAAATTCATTGCCAGTGCGTAAGCGGCTGGATGCAAAGGCAGAAAAGGAAAACGATTGTGAACCCAAGTGAGCATAAGAGTGAAAATTGCGCCACCGACACCAAAGGCTGCAGCGGTGTAGTTTGGTTCTTTCATGTTGCGCCACTCCATTATCCAACTTGCATAGCCCCAAGGTGCTCCGCTTCCCCAAATGTAGGCTGCTTGCAACCTTGCCCAATACATCGCCATAGAGCCCAAAACAATAGCAAAAACTATCGCTGCAACAAATCTCATGTCCAGCGCTTTCGCTTCGTGCATAACTTTGAACCCGTCAGCCATTTGTGGCATAGGATGGCTTCGCCAAATTCGGTGGGTGAAGTAAAGGTAGCCCATTATAGTCACAACACGGTCACCCAACCGTTCCGCTCCCAACAAATCAATGAACCAACGATTTGCGCCCATGAAAGCAAACTCGTGAATGGGAGGACCAATTTGCGCTCTAATTTTTGCAACAGCGGTGCTGATGGCAAGGAAGATGAAAAGGTAAAGGAGCAAAAACGCTGTGTTGCTTTTCATTGACCAAACGAAAGCAAATAGCGAAATGAAACCGATTGCCAAACCCAAAAGCCCAAACCTTAACATCGGTCGCCAGTTAGGATTTTGCAAGTTTGCTCCAATACCTTGCAGCAAATAGCCTTTTGTGTGCCAAAGGTAGACGCAGAAAAGTGCTACTAAAGCACCAACCGATTGCTCTGTCAAATAAGGGACTTTCGCCGCCCCTGCCATCCCGCCCCAAAGTGGAACAACATCGTGACCCAAAGCAGATGCAATGATTTGCTGGG
>JANXCD010000083.1 GCA_025060305.1 Armatimonadota bacterium
GCTCAATGCTTTGTTTAGTCCGAGCGCAAACGGCGACAATTTGGGTTTTAGGATTGGCGAGATAGGCTGAGACATGAGTTGTTGGTGGCAATTCGTAATTGGTCAACCAGCGAAGTTGAGTCTCATCGTCAATAGTCAATGCTTTTCGTCCCAATCCTACAATTCCAACACGATACATCTTTTCCACCTCCGAGCAAAACTGTAACGCAATGGGGCAGTCTTTTGAAAGCGTTTTGCCCCAAATTTTTTCAGTGACATTAAGTTTCATGTGAAGCAAACTTATGAAGTGTGAAAGGCGTGAAGTCTTAGCGATTGAAATGATGGAATTGATAAGGCATTTGCTAATCTGGAAGCCTAAACTGCAATTGTTATCGTTGGTGCGAAACTGAAAGGGGGCAAAATGATGTCTTTTTTCCGTTACCGAACCCTTGACGAAATTAAGGCTGAAGTTGAACGGTTAGGACTTAGTGAACAAATTCGGTTTGCCAGCGAAGTTAAGAAATTGCTCAAACCTATAAAAGTCGGCGACAGAGAAATTTGGAACTCACTGGGTTATCATCCGATGGAAGGTTGCGATGGCACTGCTGACGGACGACCAAGCGCTCTCACTTGGAGACGCTATGAGCGGTTGGCAGCAGGTGGTGGAGCGCTCATTTGGTTTGAGGCGACTGCAGTCCTGCTACAAGGTAGAGCCAACCCAAGACAGATTTGCTTGACCAATGAAACGGCAAAAGATTTTGAAGCCATGCTGAAGATGGTTCGTAAAGTTCACAAGGAAGAATTTGGCGAAGAACGAATTTTGTGTGGCATTCAACTGACCCATTCAGGACGATATTGCTTTGAAAAACCAATCATAGCCTACCACGACCCAGCCCTTGACAAAAAGCGAAAAATTCCGCCCGACTACCCAGTCATCAGCGATTCTGAACTTGATGCCCTTCAAGATGCCTTTGTCAATGCTGCTAAGTTGGCTTGGAAAATTGGTTTTGACTTCGTTGACATCAAGCAATGCCACCGATACTTGCTCAGTGAACTTCTGGCTGCGAAAACTCGCAACGGCAAGTATGGTGAAAGTCTCAAAAACCGAACGAGATTTGCTTGTGAAGTTATTCAGCGAATACAGCAAGAAACGAATGGCAAATTGCTCATAGCAACTCGCATGAACGCTTACGACGGTCCAGCCTTTGACGAGCACGGTAAGCCGATGGAATACCCACATCCGTTCCTTTATGGCTTTGGTTGTGACGAAAGAGACCCACTAAAAGTTGACTTGACAGAACCTATCACTTGGGCAAAGGAAATGACAAAACTCGGCGTGAAAATCATCAATGTCACGATGGGCAACCCTTATGCGAACCCTCACATTGGTCGCCCCTTTGATAAGCCCCCTGTTGATGGCTACGAGCCACCTGAACATCCGCTTGTAGGTGTAGCAAGGCATTTCAATGCGACCGCTGCAATAAAGCAGGCTGTCGGCGATGAGGCTATCGTTGTTGGGACAGGTTACAGTTTCCTTCGTCAATTTCTTGCCCTTGCAGGTGAAGCCAACAAAGAGTCAGGTTTGGTTGACATCGTTGCCGTTGGACGAGGTGCGCTCGCTTACCCTGACTATGTTCGTGACTTGCTTGAACGAGGTCAGATGGCTGTGAACAAAGTTTGCCTTGCAGTCAGTTTTTGCACAACTTTGATGCGCACTAAAGAACATCCGCTCAAACAAGCACCGACAGGTTGCGTTCCCCGTGACCCTGTTTATGCTGAACTTTATCGGCAAATCAGTCTTAAAAAACAACGATAAGGTCACCAACCAAATTGTTAAGACAAAACTTAACAAAATAACCTTGAGGCGCTACAATGTTTTTGGCTTTGTTGAACTGAGTGCGGTTTTTGTTTAGGAGGCGAAAAAGAGATGACTGAAAAGACGACGACCTTTGAGCGCAAAAGTACAGGCTATGCTGCTTTACCGATCAACTCTTTACTTCGTTTCGTTCGTGGTTCGGAGCAGTTTTACCGGAAAGGCGAGATACTCTTCTTGGAGGGCGACCCACCAAAATGGCTTTTCATTGTCAAGCAGGGCAAGGTGGTTTTGTCAAAGGAACTTCCTAGTAGCAATAAAACCATAGTTTCTGTTCGTGTCCCTGGCGATATGGTTGGTGAAGTTGCTGTCTTTGACGGAAAACCTTACGACACTGATGCCATTGCTTTGACAGATGTGGTAGTCATCCGCTTGCTAAGAGACAACTTCCTTTTCGCTATCAAAAACAACCCCTCTTTAGCCGAACAAGTAATCGCCGATTTAGCCTCAAGGCTAAGACAGGCTCAAGAGACTATTTGCCTTTTGTCAACTCAAAGGGTTGAAAAGCGACTTGCTGCTTTACTTTTGGCTCTTATCGGCAGATTCGGAACAAGGACGGAAGAAGGCATCGTGCTTGACAGTAGTTTCAGCCGTTACGATTTGGCAGCGATGGCAGGCACGACTGTTGAGACTACTGTCCGAACTTTAAGTGCTTGGGCGCAAGAAGGAATAATCAGAAAGCACAGAAGGCAAATCGTTATCGTTGATTTCCGAAAACTCGCCCAAATTGCTCGTGAACCATAAGGCAACTGAAATCTGCAGGTGCAATTGGAAAGATGACTAAAAATTAAGCGAGCGGGTTTTCATTTTCCTACGAAAAGATGATGGCCTTTGAAAATCAAGTTTGCATAAAGTGTGAGGCTCAAGGAACACTTGGCAATTCGCCTTCCATTAGCGCTTCTTCTACTTCAAGGGCTGCTTCAACTCTAATCTTTGAACGGTCTTCAATGCGAGCGATTTGACCGTCTCTAATCCAAATCACTCTGTCGGAGACATCAATCATTTTAAGGTCGTGAGTTGCTGATATGACAGTGACGCCTTTCTCTTGGTTAAGTTCCTTAAGCAACTCAATGATTTCCTTGCCAGTCTTCAAGTCCAAGTTTCCTGTAGGCTCATCGGCTAAGATGATTGCTGGGTCATTAGCGAGGGCACGAGCGATAGCGACACGCTGTTGCTGACCACCTGAGAGTTCAAAGGGTTTATGGTTCCACCTTTCTGCTAAACCCACTCGTTTCAGCAACTCCATCCCTCGTTCTCTTCTTTCGTCTTCTGGAACTCCAGCGAAAATCATCGGCAATGTCACATTCTCTAACGCTGTCATGACAGGTATCAGGTTGAAGGTCTGGAAGATATAGCCGATAGTTCGGCAGCGAAGCCATGCCAGTTCATAAGCGTCAAGTTGAGCTAAGTCAACTTCGTTGATGTAAACGCTTCCCGAAGTGGGTTTGTCAAGTCCACCAATCATATTGAATAGAGTTGATTTGCCTGAACCAGAAGGACCCATGATGGAGATGTATTCGCCGCGCTTGATGTCAACGGTTACGCCTCTAAGGGCGTGAACTTCAACTTTTCCCATAAGGTAAATCTTTTGGACATCTCTGGTTCTGACAATGAACTCAGAAACTTGCTCAATCATCGGCTCTAATTTCTCTGCTGCTTCTTGAAGCCTTTCTCTCATTTCACCTGAAGGCATCATTTGTTCCATTGCCACCTCAGGTCACCTCCGTTTTTATATTTCGGTTCGCAAAGCGTCTGCTGCTTGCAATTTTGCTGCCCTCCAAGCGGGGGCGATGGCTGAAATTACCGACAAAAAAACCCCAGCAAGTATGGAAGCGAGAAAGTAGGCGAGAAAACCCCATTCGCCTGTCGCACTTTTGAAGCCCCAAGGGATTTTCGCCCAAAGGGAAAAACCTTCTTTAATGCCAGCCCAAATCAGCATTAACAAAGCGCCAATTATCGCTCCAGCGACAGAACCGAAAAATCCCATCAAGGAAGCCTCAATCAAAAACATGCGAACGATGAACCCATCAAGTGCTCCGAGACATTTCATCGTTCCAATTTCCCTAAACCTTTCCGTCACTGACATGAGCAAGGCACTGACAATACCTGTTGCGCAAATCATGAAACCGAGAAGGACTGACCAAGTGTATCTTGCTATCGCTGCTTTGAAGGCTGGATCATCTTCTGCAATGAAACCTGTTGCTTTAGCAGCCAAAATCATGGTGCTTACAGCCATCAAGAAAGCAACAGACAAAAAAACGGTGCTTGCAGTGACTAAGGAGCGCCCAATTCTAATAGTTACATATCTCCAACTGATGCGGAAAGCCTCGCTCCAGGGCAACTGAATTTTTCTCCTGATTTCTTCACGGGTTAAGCCAAATGCGGTCATGTTACCACGAGCCTTTGTCATTTTTCGTCCGCCTCCTCAAAACTTATCAAGCCCTTTCTTTTAAGTTGGCTCAAAAATTCAATCAGAGAGGCGAAGGCTTCTCGCCGTGATAATTGATAACGCTTTTGAAGCCTTTCGGCTATATCAGCAATTGTGTGAGAACCGTCGCACAATTGCCAGACAAAACTTCCTATCTCATCCAATTCAATTTGACGATAAATTGGGCGAGATAAAAGCCAAGCCATCAAAGATGCTAGCCAATCTGAGCGGCGAACCTTCAAGACAACTTTGTCGCCTAAATTTTGCCACTCAACTCGTTCAAAACGGCAGGGTCTCCTTTGGCTTAACTTTCGTAACTCTTTCTCTCTCTCCATGAAATTTGTGCCCCTAAAATTTTGACTGTCAAAACTCATTGTGGCAATGGTTTGTATCGCCTGCAAGTGTCACATTGAAGACAAGAGTATGTCAAAATTTTAATGCCAAATATTTCTGCAAGGAGGTGAGAAGAAATGTCCAATCGTGAATGGAAAGGAACTCTTGAGAAGATTGACGAATGCCGATGGCGAATCCCTAAAAGTTACAAGCGTGAAATGAAAGTTGAAGCCATCTTGTATGCCACTGAGAAGATGCTTGACCACATCATGCAAGATATGGCTTTGGAGCAACTGGCGAATGTAGCAACACTACCAGGGATTGTCCGATATGCAATCGCTATGCCAGACATCCATTGGGGTTATGGCTTCCCCATCGGCGGTGTCGCTGCAATGGACACGGAAACAGGTGTCATTTCGCCAGGTGGCGTCGGTTACGACATCAATTGCGGAGTTCGGTTGCTTTGCACCAATTTGACTTACGACGATGTTGAACCTAAGTTAGAGCAACTCGTTGATACTCTTTATCACATGGTTCCTGCAGGTGTAGGAGCCGAAGGCGCTGTCGTTGTCAAGTCAAAAGATGAGTTTGAGAAGGTGTTAGTTGAAGGAGCGAAATGGGCTGTCTACAGACGCAACTTTGGTGTCCCAGAAGATTTGGAATGCATGGAAGAGTATGGATGCATTGACAGCGCTGACCCAACAAAAGTGAGCAAGCGAGCCATTGAAAGGGGTATGCCCCAACTTGGAACTTTAGGAAGTGGCAACCATTTCTTGGAAGTTCAAATCGTTCAGGAAATTTACAACCCCAAAATCGCACAAGCGCTGGGAATTGAAAAAGTTGGACAAATTGTCGTCATGATTCACTGCGGCTCTCGTGGTTTCGGTCATCAAGTTTGCGATGATTATTTGGATGTCATGGAACTTGCCATTCGCAAGTATGGCATTTGGTTGCCCGATAGACAGTTGGCTTGTGCTCCCTTCAAATCGCCAGAAGCCCAAAACTACCTTGGGGCAATGAGATGTGCTGTCAATTATGCCTTCGCCAATCGCCAATGCATCACTCACAATGTCCGAAAAGCCTTTGAAAGGGTTTTTGGAACAAGTTGGGAAAAGTTAGGCATCCGTGTTATCTACGATGTGGCTCATAACATTGCCAAAGTTGAAGAGCATGAAATCAATGGCGAAAAGAAAAAAGTTGTCGTCCACCGAAAGGGAGCGACCCGTGCCTTCCCACCAGGTCATCCAGCCATTCCTGAACGCTATCGCCAAATTGGTCAGCCCGTCCTAATTCCTGGTAGCATGGGAACTGGTTCGTTCTTGCTTGTCGGAACTGACGGCGCAATGAAAGAAACTTTCGGAAGCACTTGTCACGGTGCAGGAAGAGTTATGAGCCGAGCAGCAGCGAAACGCTCAACGGATGTCAATGAGTTGCTACAAAGGTTGAGAAAGCAAGGAATCATTGTGCGAGGCACTACTAAAGCGACCGTTGTTGAAGAGACGCCAGAAGCCTATAAAGATGTTGATGAAGTGACCAAATGCGTTCATGAAGCAGGCATTTCAATCCGAGTTGCTCGCATGAGACCTATCGGCGTCGTCAAAGGATAAAAAACAAAGTTTGAACTAAAGGTCAATTGTCCAACTCTTTCGCCCCCATGCCTTATTTTTTCAAACCTTCAGCCAAGCAGAAATTTGAAGCCAAAGGTAAATGGATGCAAGCAGAAGATAGGCGCACCATGAAATCTTAAGGGCAATTGCTCCAATTGGGCTTGGCTTAACGGCTTCAGGCAAGTAACGAGGCAACCAACGATAGTTAAGCAAAAGTAGCGCTCCAGTGAAAACAACTGTCCCAACGAAACCCAAAACAGCGCTCAGCAAAATCAAGGCTTGCGGATTCGCAAAGTGCATCGTTATGACTGTGACAATTGTTAATGCAGTGGCTATGGTGTAATACCAAACTCTTGGATGGAAACGGCGGGCAGAAGGAAAAAAGCAAAGGATGAAATCAGAGTGAACCCTGCTGACAGCATCAAGAGTCGTTAGCCAAGTGTCAGAAAGAAAAGCAGCAGCGACAATGGCAAAAAGCAATCTGCCAAACGCACCCCAACTGACTTCAAAGAAGTGCATTTGATGAACAACCAACTCCCATTCTTGCGGGACTAAACCTTTGGGGTAAAGCAAAGCAAAAGCGAGAAAGCAGGTCATCAGCGTTGTAACAATGTTGCCCAAAATTCCGACAATGCTGTCAACACACAAGAAAGCACGCCATTGCTTCCATTTTTGCACGACTTCGTCTTTGGCTTCAGGGAGGAAACCTGAAAGCGGTATGACTTCAGGTTTGCTCGTTATTGGGCTTGTTATGTGACCAATATGGCGAGCCATACCTGCGCCTTTTTCACGAAGCCAGTAAGAGTAAAAGAGAGTCCAAAAACCACCAAGTCCAGCGAAAGTGATGGCGGTCAAAAGAGGCGTTGCATCTTTTGAGTCCCATGGTCGTGGCAATTCGGCGAAGGGCGGAAAATGTGGAAGCAAAATTCCTCTGACAAATTCAGGCAATTGTCGGAGCACTTCAGGTTGCAAGCAAGCAACTAACAATCCCACAAAGGTGACAATAGCAACAAGCCACATCAAACGCTCAATTAAGCGATAAGCCGTCGGACTGAAAAGCAAAGCAGGGAAGAGCAAAGCAATTGTCAACCATGACCAAAACAGCGATTTCGCTTGTTGACTCCATCCTTTCGGAAAATCAATTAACGAGGCAAGTCCTGTGCTGCCGGCAGTAACAAATGCTCCAAACCAGAAAAACTGAACAGTCATCAAAAGCCAAAGCATCAGTGCAAACCAACGGTTTAGCCTTATAAACCCTTGCCAGATGCTTTCACCTGTCATCATTGTATATCGCCCGATAGCGTAGTTGAGTGGGAACTGTAGCAAGCAAGCAGGAATGAGAAGGAACAAAAAGCCAAGACCATATTTCGCTATCAACCTCGGCCACCAAATTAACTCGCCACTACCTTGAGCCAAAGCAAGCCAAACGATGCCTGGACCGAGCATAGCCCACCAACTAGGAAAGTTTGGAAGTGGTTTAGGTCGTAATGGTGGCAAAATTCCCCACTCAGTTTGGATTTTACGAAGTAAATTTGCCAGAGAAATTTCCATCACTGTCACCTTAAATGTGTCCAATTTAATGTCGGTGTTTGCCACTCTGGCATTCATTCAAAATCTGTGCGCTCTAAAAACAGGATTTAGACAGCAGGGACAAATGAAATCCGCCAACGAAAATTTTCTGGCAAGTTTCATTTGTCCCTGCAAAATTGCTAAACAGATACTTACCTCTTAAAGCAAAGTGGCTGGGGCGCCTGGCATCGAACCAGGGACCTCGGGATCCAAAGTCCCGCGCGCTACCAACTGCGCCACGCCCCAGCAGCGACAAAAATTTATAGCACAGCCAAAAGCCAATGTGAAGGTCAAAGACGGCGAATCTTAAGGGCAAAATCACG
>JANXCD010000084.1 GCA_025060305.1 Armatimonadota bacterium
GAAGCGAAAAACTTGTGACTCAGCAAAAGTGCAAACGAAAGCAATTGCTGCGATCGTTATAAGCACGGAACTGTATAACCGAAACATAATACTTCACGCTCCTTGCATAGACTCCAGCCCACTCGTTAGAGTTTAGCACTCGGTTAACTTAGTGCTTTATGTCCATGCCATCGGCTTTAGAATTTATTCAGCGAAGAAGTTCCATCATTTGAAGATGGCACTCAGGAATTTTGTCAACAACTATGGGCTAAATCCAATGGCATGTTCGCAAAAGATGTTCAACGATTTCAGTAAAGAGCATCACTTGACTTTCACAATCATATGTGTTAAGATACAAACGAGGCTATGAAGGGCTTGTAAGGGAGGCGAATGAGTATGAAGGCAATGTGGACTAAAAGCGAAGTTCAATCTTCACATCGTGTCAACTATGGCTTTACGCTCATTGAACTTCTGGTCGTGATAGCGATAATTGCCATTCTGGCAGCAATTTTGTTCCCCGTTTTCAGTCGTGCCCGTGAAAAGGCAAGACAGTCCTCTTGCACCAGCAACTTGCGTCAATTAGGCTTGGCTTGCATGATGTATGCGCAAGATTATGATGAAAATCTGCCTTACGGTCATCTTGGAGGTAACTGGTGTGGTGAACCTCCTAATAGACCTGTTATCAGTTGGCGTCATACCCTTCCACCTTACATTAAAAACTCTCAATTGTTTGTTTGCCCTTCACGAAGTTCGCCTGTGACTTGTCCACCAGGGTCTATTTTGCCTGAGTTGGGAACTTACGGTTGTAACTCTGAATGGTGCGAGAGAGCGTGGATTACTGCTTTGGCTCGTTTTGAGAGACCAGCACAAACTTACCTTCTTGGTGAAAATGATGACAGCGATTGGGTTGTAGAACCTCGTCAAGATTTTCCACCAGGTTCTGTTTGCACCATTGCAAGTTTCGGTCAACCAGGTTGGCATTATCCATGGCGACATTTTGATGGTTCTGTATGGGCTTATGCGGATGGACATGCTAAGTGGGTTCGTGATTTGAATGCCTATCAAAACGATTGCTGGGAATGGAAGGTTAATTGAGAATTCATAGTATCCGACCTAACTTATTGGGGTTGGATTTAGGGCGGATGAAATCCGCCCGATTTGTTGGATTTTTGTGATGGTTTTTGGGGTAGACTGTTGTCTACCCCATTAACGCTCTACACGCTTAAGAGTTTGTTGGTGCATCTTAGGATCAGGCTATTTCTCAACTGATTTCGGCCGATTTTGGCAAGCCAATAAGTCTACCCTCCAATTTGGTCGTCTATCTCCCAGAAAAGTTCAATAATAAACTCTTCTGTGATGATTTCTTTGAGCACGGAAACTGACTTCCCTTTGCCAGAGATTACTTCAGTAATTTGACTAACTTTCATGCCTTCTGAAGTTTAATGAAAGAAACCCGCCGCCTCATGGCGGCGGGTTGGGAGGGGCGGCGAGGCGGGGAGGGAGGCGTTGTTCTATTGGGTGGGCGATGCGGCGAGAGGTGAAGGGCAGGCGTTAGCCTTCAACTTTCACCTCTATCCGCTTCGTCTTCTTAGGCTCAATTTTAGGTAACCTGATTGTCAACACCCCGTCACGGTAAATGGCTTCTGCCTTTTCAATGTCAACAGGCACATTCAGAGTGAAACTTCGTTCAAACGATCCAAAGTTTTGTTCCAACAAGTGATAAGTCGCATTTTCACTCTCTATTAGTCGTTCCTTTTTGCCTTTCAAGGTCAGCCTCTCATCTGTTAGTTCAATTTGGATGTCCTCACGGCGAACACCAGGTAATTCAGCATGCACGACTACTTCCGTTGGAGTTTCGTAAATATCAACAGCAGGTAACCAACCACGAGTTGTTGATGGTCGTTCCTCGCCAAAGAATTCACGAAACAACCTGTCTACCTCACGGCGAAAGGATTCCAATTCTGCAAATGGTGACCATCGTTTCATTTGTGCCATCTTTAACCACCTCCTTTAGACACTTTGTGGCTTTTGTAAGTTTCAATTTAGGAAAGAAGGCTGACAGGAAAACTGCCAGCCTTCTTGGCTTCAAGCCACTTTCACCTCAATGCGACGAGTTTTACTTTCCTCAGTTTTGGGTAGGCGCACTTCCAAGATACCATCTTTGTAGGTGTCTTTAACTTCTTCAGCCTTAGTATCGCTTGGAGTTCGAATAGAATGGACAAACTCACTATAGGTTTGTTCAACAGAGTAAGTAGTCTCATTTTGCGCTTCTCGTTCCTTTGCCGCTTGCCTTTGACAGTTTCTTGCCGAGTTTTTTCGTTACGCCCTATTGGCACTGTCATTGATATTTATATCACGAAAGTGATTTATGTAAACCAAAAGAGTTACTCAAAAAGCCCGAATTTTCTGAAAATTTAACGAAATTTTGGGGTAAAGATTTTCAAGGCAGTTTAGCCTTCATGAGATTTGAATGTATTGAAATCAAGTAAGACAACCTTTCAAAATATGGGTTCAATAAGACAAGAAACGGAAGGCTAAGGTCTTTAAAAATCTTGATAGGCATGCAATAATTTCGGCGGTGAAAATTATGCAAAAATGGTTATGGGTTACTTTTGCCTTCTTGGCTTCAATTCTTATCTTGACAGTGATTTTCGTTGTCATGAAAAAGCGAAAGTATGAAGAAGCGGTCTCCACAGATGACGAACCTCCTAATGACCGAGAGATGAGTTTATGGGAACACTTAGCAGAGTTAAGGGCAAGGTTACTTTGGGTTATCTTGTTTTGGGCTATCGGGACCATTATAGCATGGGTCTATTACGATAAAATTTGGTGGCTTCTTGTCAAACCTATTGAACCTGCTCTACTCAAGTATGACATACCTATCACTTTGCAATCTATTTTTGAGCCTCTTTTGTTAAAGTTGCAGATTAGCGCTGCTGCTGGCTTGGTCATTTCGTTCCCTGGCATTCTTTACGAAGTTTTGGCTTTCATTTGGCCTGCTCTTTATCCTCATGAAAAGCGTTTTGCTTTGAAACTGCTCCCTGTTTCTTTGCTACTATTTGGAGTTGGTGTCTTTCTTGCTTACCATCTCATCCCAGTGGCTGCTCTTTTCATGTTGCAGATGGGTTTGCCTCACATGGATAACCCGGGCATAAAAATCCAAGTTTTGAATTTTGCTCGCCAATATTTGTGGTCAGTTGCCAAAATTACTGCTGCTTGTGGAGTTTTATTTCAGATGCCTTTAGTCATAATGTTCTTAGGGAAATTGGGAGTTATTTCGGCAGAAGGTTTGCTGCGTTATTGGCGTCACGCCATCGTTGCCATATTTAGCCTTTCAGCAATAATCACGCCCACCATAGACCCCGTTAACATGACCTTACTTGCTGGACCGATTGTCGGTTTATACTTCCTGAGCATTTTATTGGTCTACCTAACTCAACCCAAGCAATAGTGCATTACTTATTCTTCTTCACTTTTTGCTTCCTTTTCTTCGCTACCTCTTTGTTTTTGGGGTTGTGAACTTCGCCCATAGTCGGTGACATGCCAACCGCTTCCTTTGAAAATGATTGGTACTGGCCTGAAAAGTTTACGGGCAAGTTGACCGCACCTATCACACCTAACTTCAGGTCGCTCATCTACTCCATGAAAGACCTCAAAGGTTTGACCACAAACATCACAATGATAATCGTAAACTGGCATAACTTAAAATCACCTCCATAAGGCATGATTAAGGCTGTTAAAAGTTCATCGCTGGAATTGACATTATAGTGCAGCCAGTCAAGGGGTATCCATCAACTTCGGCGTCCTCTCGTTGCTCTTTCTACTTCTCGCCTCATTTCCCGCTCCATTATCTCATGTCGTCTGTCAACTTTCCTTTTGCCTTTAGCCAGCCCAAGTTCAACTTTTGCGTAACCTCTTTCATTGAAATAAACCCTGAGAGGAATTAGAGTCAAACTCCGCTGCTGAGTTATACCCATCAATCGGTCAATTTCTCTTCGGTTCATAAGCAGTTTTCGTGGCTGGCGTGGGTCGTAGTTTCGTTGCAAAACTGAATCGTAGGGAGATATGTGCATGTTGTAAATCCAAAGTTCTCCCTTGTTGACACGAGCATATGCTTCAGCAATAGAAACTTTTCCTTGCCTGAGGGATTTAACTTCAGGACCAGTAAGCACTATCCCTGCCTCGTAAGTCTCAAGAATGTCATAATCGTGGCGTGCTTTGCGGTTAACAACTATCGTCCGCTCAGCCATGAATTCGTCACTTCGCTTGCGAAGAGGCATGTTGAATAGTTGAACGAATACGACGAGAAGGGCGCTTAGTAGTAGGAACGGAAATTCCTTTAGATTGAGCGATTTCTTGTAAAGTCTTTGCCGCCTTTTGAGCAACGCTGCTAACTTCTGGAATATTTGCGTTTGCTACCTTGCGAAGGATGTCAATTGCCCTTGGATCGCCCAACTCCTCAAGGGCTTTGATAACTTGAATTGCCGCTTGAGGATGAGGGTCAAAAACTGCTTGAATTAAAGGCATCACTGCTTTGGGATTTTTTAGTTTCGCAAGCCCAGATGCAGCATGGTATCTGACACTCCATTCAGTGTCTCTAAGGGCTTGGCACAAATGAGCGAGAACATCCTCTCCACCAAGTTGGCTCAAACCCTGAACTGCTGTCAATCGGATAACCCAATCAGGATCGTAAATAGCCCTCTTTAGATGAGGTTTTGCCATCTGCTTGCCAACTTGAACCAAAGCCCTGAGGGCTTGAAACCTAACTTCTTGGTCAGGGTCGTTGAGAAGTTTACAAAGAGGCTCAAAAAGCGATCTATCAGGAAATCGGGCTATTGCTTGAACTGCCGATTGGCGAACCAAAGGGTCTTGGTCTTTCAAGGCTTTGACTAACTCTTTTAAGGCTCTTCTATCGCCCATAGAACCAAGAACTTCAGCAGCGACTTGTCGGACAGTTTGGTTGGAGTGTTTCAGTGCCTTTACTAATTGGGGAACTGATTCCTTTCCTATCTTCAGTAAAGCCTCCTTGACCAAACGCCTTAATTCTGCCCCATCTTTAGCCAAAATGTCAAGCAAAAAGGGGATGGCTTTGGAGTCTTTAAGTTTACCCAGTGCTTCAATGGCGGTCCTTGAGAAGTCAGCGCCTCCATGTTGAACCAAATCGGTCAGCAATTTGAAAGCCTTGCGACTACCAATTTCGCCTAATGCTTCAACAATGAGCCTTTGCAACTCAGGGGCTTCTTTAGTGAACCTTTCAAGCAAAACAGGAGCAGATTCTTTTGCCCCAATTTTGCCTAAAATTTGGATGACCCAGCGCCTCATTGAAAGTTCCTCATCGTTGATGTGCTCAAGTAATAGTCGAACAGCGGGACGCCCTATTTTTGCCAAGGCATCGGCAGCAGCACGCTGGACTGTTAAACTTGAATCAGACAAAGTAGCCACAAGGACAGGAACCGCTTTATCGGCTTTCAATTCTCCCAATGCCATTGCTGAGACGAGGCGAACGAGATAATGAGGACTGTTGGCAAGTGAGTCAATTAACAAAGGAATTACTTGCTTGGCAGGCAATGAAAGAATTTGTTGGAGGCTTTCTTCGGGTGTTGCCTCTGAGCGCCCTTCCAACCGCTTCAAAATCTTTTGAATTTGTTGTCTGACTCCTGACATTGTAGTCGCCTTCTCTTTCATGGTCGTAGTTTTTGGTTTTTTCGCCATTTTTGACTATCTTAGTCGTGACAAAATTATAACGCTTCTTGCAGGAAAAGTCAAGCATGCCAAAATTTTCCCTGTCAAAGTTTCTAATTGAGGGGTTCGTTTCGTAGGTCTATGCTCCACCGAAAAATAGTGAAAATTCTGACGGATTGAGTAAGGACAGGGAAAGCCTAAACTCTGGTATCTCCACAAGTTATGAAAGTAACTGCTTAAGTCCAGAAAAAAATTAATGGAGCGGGCGACGGGAATTGAACCCGCGACTTCCACCTCGGCAAGGTGGCGCTCTTCCGCTGAGCTACGCCCGCTCAACTTCGGTCATCCCAAAGTATAACGCAACTTTTTGTCTTTGCAAGGGCAACTTAATAGAAAAATACCTCAAACAGCAAAGGTTTTGCCTAAATTTCTATTCATTTTGAATAAAGCAGGACTTATGCAGTTAGCGTTGTTTTCGGTTAGGAGCAGACAGCAGTTTGCCCAAAAACCATCGCAAAAATTCAACAAATTTGTCGGATTTCATTCACCTCTTGCAACACAAATTCTCGCTAAATGAATTCGGTGCTCAGTTCTTTTCGTCATCAACTACTAGCAGGTTGGTATCATGGACAGACGATAAACAAAGGAAGTTCGCAGTAAGGAACGACTTAAGCCTTTTCACAAATACTGGTGCAGAAAGAGTTACTGTTGAAAAATTTTCGGTAGAGACATCAACGCTTGCGCCTATTGACATTTCAACTTATTTGCGTTATCTTTTCTGTTGGCTTTGGGCGATGATGCCCAAAGAAAATGGTGTGGGCAACGAAGCCCTTTGACCTGTGTCGTGTTTTTGTGCGACGCAAGGTTAAAGGGCTTTTTGGTTTTTTGGTAAGGCATTTGGGAATGTGAGTGTGTAAAATCAAATGAACCTTCGGTTTTGCGATTTGGGCTCTTTTTGTTTGCATGTAAGCACGCAAGTGAGTAGCCTTTAGGCTTGCAAGCGTGTAAAATGCGCCTTGATCTTTTGAGTTTCGTGCGTCTTTGATTGTAAGCCTTTGGGCTTTCAAAATTGCAAATCATTTTTGACAAGGTAAAAGGAGTGAAAGGAGTGGCTATATTGATGGAGTTGGTTTTGCTTTTTGCCTTAGGAGCAATTTTGGTTGAAACAGGATTGGGACGAGCGAAAGGGGCACTGCATTGCTTTGTCAAAGGATTGACGGCTCTTTCTGTTGGAACTTTTGTTGGGTTTATAGGTCAAATTTCGTTTGCAGGGCAGGATTGGAGCAATCCGATTTTGGTTGGCGTTGTGGCTTTGTTGGCGACTTTAGGCTTGGGAGACCGAATTACGCTTTTGGCAGCAGCCTTTATTGCCGCAGCAGTTGGAATTGCTCACAGGCTGTTTTTCGCTTTTGACCAATCGGTTGGCATTGTCATGAGCGTTTCACTTCCAGAACCCCTTATTGTCTTTAAACCCGTCTTTGATTTTTTGTCAAAATACTGGCAACCTGATTATGCTTCTGTTTGGTCAGTTCACGCTTTGGCTGGAGGGGCAGTGTTGGGAAGTTTGGTGACGGCAGGTCCGAGAATTGGTCGTTACACCAGAAGCGGTCTTCCAACAGCGATACCTGCTCACAGTTTGCCCCTTGCAGCCATTGGGGTTTTTTTGATTTGGCTTGGTTCACAATCCTTTTCCCAACCTCTTTGGCAATCAGCAACTTTGAGCGGTTCAGTTGCCTTGTTGACTTCTCTAACTTGGACGAAATGGCGTTTTGGCAAAATTGACCCTTCTTTCGCAATGACTGCCTTTTGGGCAGGTTTAGTCGGCGGTTTCGTCTTAGGCAAAGTTGCTTTCATGCCAGCCTTTTTGGTTGGAATTTTCAGCGGAGTAGTCTCTGTTTCTGTCTCTTTGCTCCTTGACAAAAACTTTATTGATGACCAAGTTGGGATTGTTTCTGCTGAAGGAATTGCTCCCTTGATCGGATTGGCGATTTTGTGGGTTAGCAATGATGCAATTTTCGGCTTTGGTCTCGTCAATTGGGTTATAGCCTTTGGGCTTGGCTATGGGACGAGTAGGCTTATTTGTCGCATTTTGGCATCTTTCAACTTGCTTCGTCTTCATCCGATGGAGGAAATTGAAGGTGCAGATTTGCGACTTTACGGGATAACAGCCTATCCCGAATTTGAAATGCGTGAAGCATGAAGCCCTTTGAAATTGAATTAGTGACGCACAAAATGCGTCATAAATCGTTTTTGCACAAACAAGATAGCATCAAAAATCAAATCAAAGGAGGGATTGTCGTGGCTAAGCGAAATGCGAGGTCGCCTCAAGATGTTATTCGCATGGCTCGTGAAGCCAAAGTTCAAATCGTTGATTTGAGGTTCACTGATTTGCCCGGCACTTGGCAACACTTCAGCATTCCTGCGAGGGAATTGACTG
>JANXCD010000085.1 GCA_025060305.1 Armatimonadota bacterium
CTGTAAGGTTCAAAACTCCAAGTCCGATAAAAACAGAAAGGGCAGCCATACCATCCGCTTGCAAGTGCCAAGCGTCAGCCTCAAGAGCCAAAGAATTGAAACGCTTAGCAACAGCGAAAAGATAGCGAGCAACTGAAAAATCAACAACCACGGAAATGCCCATCATTAGCATAGCAATGGTCGGGTGGTCAACAGTTGTTCCCTTCACGAGTTTCTGAAACGAGTCGGCAGCGATGAAACCTGCAGTTGCCCAAATGAGTAGCGCTTGGATCGCACCTAATAAACTTTCAAACTTTCCGTGACCATATCGGTGGCTTTTGTCAGGTGGCTTAGATGCTTGAGAGACGGCGAACCATGCTGTCAACGCTGCTATCAAGTCCAGCGCTGACTGAACGCCATTAGCGAGCACGCTGACAGCACCACTGAAAATGCCGACCAGTATTTCAGTCGCTGTCAAAGCAGCAGCCGCCACGACCGAAAGGGCAGCAGCCCTTTGTTCAACTTTTTGAGCCAAGCCGAGTTCACTCCCTTAAAAGGGTTGATGCAAAAACACATCATTCATTTTGACTTCGGAAAGTGCCAATTGAAGCGTCAAAAATCCCACCTAAAAGTTTCGGCAAAGGAGAAAAAACACTTGGAGTTTTTATGCAAAAACGATAAAGCCCCCGCCGGGACTTGAACCCGGGACCTCACCCTTACCAAGGGTGCGCTCTGCCACTGAGCTACGAGGGCATCTGTCGCTGCAAATTATAGCACGCATGTTTTCAAAGTTACAATCTAAAGTTTTGGCTGTTAATTCCATGATTGGTTGTTGGGTAAGACTGCTGCTCTCACTTGATAGTTATTTTTGAGAAGTTGACTAACCAATCTTGACCCAACTTGCCCTGCAGCACCTGTCACCAAAACTTTCATTGCCTCTCCCCTTTCATCTTTCGGTTTTTTGAAAAGCAATTAAAATTCGCACAAATTTCGCTTACCATCCACGAACTTGTAGCAACTCGGTTTCAGAAAGAGTTCTGATGTCAATCCCTCGCATGGGTTCACCGAGACCACGAGAAATTTCTGCAAGGATTTCAGGTTGGTCATAATAGGTCACTGCATCAACGATTGCTTTCGCCCGCTTGTATGGGTCGCTACTCTTGAAGATACCGCTGCCAACAAAAACCGCTTCAGCGCCAAGCCTCATCATCAAAGCAGCGTCAGCAGGAGTAGCAATGCCACCTGCAGCGAAGTTTGGAACAGGCAACTTACCGTGCTCATGAACCCACTTGACAAGTTCGTAAGGAGCGCCCAAGTTTTTGGCGACAGTGACCAGTTCCTCTTCAGGGAGCATTTGAATTCGCCGAATTTCGTCCATGATTTTTCTCATGTGCCTAACGGCTTCAACGACATTTCCCGTCCCCGCTTCGCCTTTCGTGCGAATCATTGCTGCACCTTCAGCAATTCTTCTCAGCGCTTCTCCCAAATCACGGCAACCGCAAACGAACGGAACTTTGAACGGATGCTTGTTGATGTGGAACTGTTCATCAGCGGGTGTCAAGACTTCACTTTCGTCAATGAAGTCAACACCAAGCGCTTCTAAAATCTCGGCTTCAACGAAGTGACCAATTCGGCACTTCGCCATTACTGGGATTGTGACGGCTTCCATGATTTCCAGAATTTTTTCAGGGTCAGCCATCCTTGCGACTCCGCCCTCTTTGCGGATGTCCGCTGGCACTCGCTCAAGAGCCATAACGGCGACAGCGCCCGCCTCTTCAGCGATTCGTGCTTGCTCGGCGTTGGTCACATCCATAATAACCCCGCCTTTGAGCATTTGAGCCAACCCAACTTTAACTCTCCAAGTTCCCCAAGTTCTTTCGTCAGTCCAGCGAGGCATGTCTGTTTGCATGCTTTCATCCCTCCTATTTATCACAAGACTTCTGCT
Organism: Armatimonadota bacterium; assembly: GCA_025060305.1. Taxonomy (GTDB): domain Bacteria; phylum Armatimonadota; class Fervidibacteria; order Fervidibacterales; family Fervidibacteraceae; genus Fervidibacter. Next base: position 1,925 of record JANXCD010000085.1, read on the forward strand.
GGTCTTTGTTCTACCAATTTTTGCAAAAAGTTTTCCCGCTCTTTACTTTAAAGTTTGTTGGTGCTTTATATCCATGCCACTGGCTTTAGCCAGTGGTTGATGACGAATTCATAAGCGCCGAATTCATTCGGCGAAGGAATTCTATTTGACCATTCTTAAAAAGGATAACGAGGACGAATTTGCCTTCCACCCTTTCGTTAATCGTTATCCCTTGCACTTCTTCCAAATTCACTGCTCCATCACTAATCTTAGCCCAAAGCACCACTGCTTACCCCCTTTGAAAGAGTGAAATCGGGTTCTAAGCCTTTTTGCTCGCACTCTAACACGCCTTGGGCAGACAGACGATAAAATGATCCGCCAATTACCCCCCACTTTTCAACCAAACCGATTTTGACGAGCAATTCAACATTGTGCTCAACGGCGACAGACTGAATATTCAAAGTTTTCACCAAACCTGTCAGAGGGACATACGCTTCAAATCCCTTGTTTTTCCACACGCCATAGAGGATAGCCAGTATTCGGTCTCGGATTTCGGCATCATTCATGTTTTCACCTCTCGTCAAATTCGCCAACGAAGTAACTTCGTTCCCAATTTTAGCGCAGGTTGGCAAAATTTCCTAAAGCCTAATAAGCCCAACGGAGGGATTAGTTGATGGCTTTAAAGCGAAGGCGCTCTCAAGAAGTGGAAATTCCAAGCGAGTTCCTTGTCCCTCAAGGTTTCAAGTCTGGTTATGCGGTTTTGTGGGGCAAGCCCAATGTGGGTAAGTCAACGCTGCTAAATTACCTCGTCGGCGAAAAAATAGCAATTGTCTCGCCGAAACCGCAAACAACGAGAAACCGAATAGTCGGCGTAGTTGAGACGGAGAACGCTCAGATAGTCATGCTTGACACTCCCGGAGTTCATCACCCTCGCCACAAACTCGGCGAGTATCTCGTTGCCGAAGCGAGGGCAGCGCTTGAAAGTGCTGATGTCGTTTTGTTCATAGTTGATGTGACTGAACCGCCAACACCTGACGACGAAAGAGCAGCGGAATTGCTCAATAGTTTGCTTTGTGGGAAAGGGAGACCTGTTTTGCTTGTGGTGAACAAGATTGATGCAGTCTCACCGGTTTTGCTTCAAGAGCGCAAATTGCTTTATGAGGCGTTGGGCAACTATGAAGAGACAGTGATGATTTCTGCATTGACTGGTAAGGGTGTTCTTGAACTTTTGAGCAAAATCGTTGACCGATTGTCTGAAGGTCCACCTTATTACCCGCTGGGAACGGTAACTGATCAGCCTGAGAAGTTGCCGATTGCTGAAGCAATTCGTGAAGCCGTTTTGTATTACACTCACGAGGAAGTTCCGCACGCCGTTGCCGTCATCGTTGATGAAATTGAGCACCGAAGCGAAAACTTGACATATGTCAAGGCTACCATTTTCGTTGAGAAGGAGAGCCAAAAGGGCATCATCATCGGTCAAAGTGGGCAAATGCTCAAAAAAATTGGCATGATGGCTCGGACGGAAATTGAGCACTGGCTTGGCAAAAAGGTCTACCTTGAACTCTGGGTCAAAGTCGCAAAGAATTGGCGAAAGGACGAAAATTTTTTGAGAAGGTTTGGGTATTTCGTGAAGAGGTGAAAGGAAGGCTTGAGGTTTCAATGAGGCATAGCACCCAATTCACACAAAACTCGGAAGCCGACAAAAGGTGCATCGGTTAGCCACCACTTGCTTTTTGGAAACTGAGGGTCAGAGGCTTGCCAATCAGGCGATGGGAGTTCGCGGGCGCTTGGATGGACTTTTTCCGCTGAGTCCTTGAAAGAACCCCCACGAACAACTGGGTTGCCATCCAAGCTAGTGCACCATTCAGCGACATTCCCAAGCATATCATAAATGCCCCAAGGGTTAGGTTGTTTTTTGGCTACAGGCTGAGTTTTGTCCTTTGAATTTTCGGCAAACCAAGCAAACCTGTCAAGCAAACTTTTGTCCTTAAATGGCGCAGCCTCCCAAGTCTTTGCACGACAAGCATATTCCCATTCAACCTCCGATGGCAATCGGAATTTGCGACCAGTTTTATGAGATAGCCATTTGCAATATTGCTCAGCAGCGTGGTAGGTTATGCCAATAACTGGGTAACCGTGATGCCCCCAACCCTTGTCAGGTGCGCCGTATGGTCGGCTCGGACGGGAGTAGGCATCAGTGTTTTCTTCCTCGTCCTCTGTCAAATCCAATTTGTAAAGGAACACATCATATTCGTCCCAAGTTACTTCTGTTCGCCCAATCCAAAATCCCTTGACTTTCACTTTGCGTCTCTGCTTGCCTTTTGTCGGCTCTGAAAATTCAAATTCGCCATCGGGAACATAAACCAACTCAAACTTGACAGTCGTGTTGGGAATTTCTTGGACTAAAATTTTAGGCTGCTGAGCGTTTTGACTGTTGACGCTTCCAACTGTGTTTGTGCCAACAAGAAATGCAAAGGAGCAGGCTAAAAACAACGATGTCAGTAGGCACAATCCTGATGCATTTGAACTTGCTGCAAACTTTCTGAGGTGATAGCCTATGCCCAGACGCAACTTATTCACGAACTTCACACTCCTTTGCGCTTTTGCTTGTCTTTTTGCAGCCGAATTTTTAGACGCCCGTGAAAGCAAGGATTTGCAAAAATTTGAGTTCCGAAAATTGGTGATGGGCGTTGCTGCACGAATTGTCCTTTACGCCCCTAACGATTATATCGCAAAATGGGCTTGCTCTCGTGCCTTTTTGCGAATTGCTCAACTTGAGGAAACAATGAGCGATTACCGAAGCGATAGCGAACTGATGTGGCTTTGCAGAGAGGGTCACCTTGCTCCTGTTCGTGTCAGCAACGATTTGTTTTTCGTTTTGCGAAAGGCGCTTGAACTTTCGCAGCGCTCCAATGGCGCCTTTGACATAACCGTTGGTCCTTTTGTCTCCTTGTGGCGTCGTGCCAGAAAGACTAAGCAGATGCCAACAGAAAATGAGTTGAATGAGGCTAAAAAGTTGGTCGGTTGGCAAAAGGTTCAACTTGATGATTCAAACCAAACCGTCAAGTTGGCGGTTGCTGGCATGAAACTGGATTTGGGCGGAATTGCAAAGGGCTATGCTGCCGATTGTGCTTTGAAGGTGATTAAAAAGTTTGGAATTAGCAGAGCCTTGATTGAACTTGGTGGCGATATCGTTTTGGGCGACCCACCACCAGACCGAAAGGGATGGCGAATTGGAATTCTGGATGAAAAAGGTAAGCCGAAAAAGGTCCTTGAACTTGCCAATTGTGCTGTGTCAACTTCTGGCAGCACTGAGCAGTTCATTGAAATTGACGGTCGGCGTTATGCTCACATCATTGACCCCAAAACGGGCTTAGGCTTGACAAAACTCGTTCTCGTTACTGTCATAGCAAAAGATGGCATCACTGCCGATAGTTTAGCAACGGCGCTTTGCGTTTTAGGCGAAAAAGAAGGTCGCAAACTCGCTGAAACTTATGGCTCAATCGCTTTCTTTCAAGAAAAAAGCCTTGACTGAACGAATTTTGGTAGACTTCGCAATTTGAGCGTGGACTGGATGAACTCTCAATTTTTGTCTTCTTCCGTTAAAGTAAATTGTTTTGCTTTCCCAATCAACTCGCACCCCTTCGCTCAACTCAATTTGCAAATGGTGGTTCGGGCAAAGGATGAGCATGTTGCTCGGATGGTCGCCGTTCGGACCAACAATTTGAAGCGGTCGCAAATAGTGAACTTCAATGACCATGCGACCGTCAAGGGTCGGAAATTGTGCACCACAAATTTGGCAGCGAAAATCGTAAAGTTTGCGCAGCCAAGCACTTTGTTCGCCTTTGCGCTTGTAAGTTCGTCCACGCCAACGATAAGTTGGCGCTCGCTCTTCAGCCATCTTCCGCCAAATATCTTTCTCTTCGCCATGACTTTGCCTTAGTTTTTCTGAACCACGCTCAAATTCCTCAATAGCATTCGTAAGTTGAGGGTTGACAGAAGTCATGTGTTGCTTCAATGCTTCCCAAAACTCGGTCGCTTTGAAAACGCTGCCTTGAAGTTGCCTGAAAAGCGGCGAAGTTTGTAAGTCATCTTTGAGTTGTGAAAGCGGAACAGGTCTGTCAAGTCGCAATGTCGGCTCGTAAGCGAGGTCAAAAGTGTTGATGTCCCCGCTGCCCGGAACTTCTTCATAGCCATCGCTTGCCAGCGCACATAGACCAAGAATGCCCTCGCCTGCTTGATAAGCCACAACGATGTCGCCCCTTTTCATTTCACGAATACACTTGAGCGAAAGAGGTGACTTAATCCAATCGTATCCACCCCACGAAAATTCAGCAGGAGACCATTCATGCCGTCTGATGAAAAAGTCATCCCAATGCCAACCTTCAGACTTGCCTTTAATTCGTTCGCTTGCGACTACAATCCAAACATTACCTTTAGCCATCTCGCTTTCACCATTTTTTGTAATGGCGGGTGAAACCTGCCCGATGATTTTTTTCGGACAGGCTTCGCCTGTCCCTTCTTTTTCCGACATCTTTCCGAACGCTCTGTTGTTGGTGATCGTTTTCCCCAATTATGCTATGGGCTTTAGCCCATAGTCGCTGACGAATTTTTGAGCGCCGTCTTTAGACGGCGGAATTTTTCCGCTGAATGAATTCGGCGCTCGTTGATTGGTCATCAACCACTGGCTGAAGCCAGTGGCATGGATTAAAGCACCAACAAACTTTGAAGTAAGGAGCGTTTCCGAAATTTTCTCGTAGGGGCGGGTGAAACCTGCCCGATGATTTTTTCGGACAGGCTTCGCCTGTCCCTACATGGCATGTTAATTTTTCGGCTCGGTAGTAGCCTCGCCCTCCGATTTTTCGTTACGAATTTTCCGTCATTTCGGAGGGCAAGCCTACTGGCTTGCCAAAATTCAGTAGCCTGACCCTATGGTTGCACTGACAAATTTTTGAGCATAAAGCGAAATTCACTTCTATTTTGCGTGCAAATCATTGTCGTTTTCAACTGAACCGTCGTTCTTCCCTGCAACCAAAGATGAAGCAAAATAAATGCTGAACTCGTTTGCCAAAGCAATTTTTATGGCAGCAATAGATGAAAGGTGAGTTTAATGGGCGTGTTCAAAGTTGAAGCAGTTTTGTTTGACTTTGATGGGACTTTAGTGACCCTTGAAATTGACTTCACGCTGATGCGAAATAGGGTCAACGAAGTTATTGCTTCCTTCGGCGTCCCATCGCACATTTTGACTGCACCCTTTTCGTGGGAGCGGATTGAACAGGCTGCCAGTTGGCTCGCTCAATTTGACATCAAAAAGGCGAAGGATTTGGAGCGAGTAGCAAAGGGCATCATTGTTGAAATGGAAGATGAAGCAGCGAAAATTGCAGAGCCGCCAAAGGATGTTTTACCAACGCTTCAAACGCTCAAGGCAAAGGGCATCAAAGTCGGTTTGGTGACCCGCAACAGCATGAATGCTGTCAAGACTGTCCTAAGCCGTCACCCGCTACCCTTTGATGTCATTGTCACTCGTGACCATGTTCATCTGCTTAAGCCAAACCCTGAGCATTTGCTCTTCGCCTTAAAGCGACTAAATGTCAATCCTTATTGCCGACAATTTTGTGCTACCTTCGTCGGTGACCATTTGAGCGACATTCAAGTTGCATTGAAAATTGGGCTTGTGCCTATCGGAATTGCCCAAGACGAATTATCAAGGCAAAACTTACAGCGGGCAGGGGCATTTGCAGTGATTATGCGCTTATGCGAGTTAGTTCACTTGCTGCAAGCATAGAGTTTCACTTCCCTTTCAAACCGTGCCAGCCAAGAAGTTTCAGGAAAGTTGGTTGAAACTTGTCCCAAATTTAAGCGAAAGAGGTGACCTAATTTCACCCTTATCCGTCCCACAAAAACTTAGCAGGAGAACATCTATATCGCCTCACATTGCTGATAGAAAAACTGCCTTTCGTTTTTGAAACCGTTGCCATTTGCAAATGCTGCCACTATCCTTGTTTTCGGTGTCGGCTTATGTTCAAGTTGCGCAGAGTTCAAGTTTTGGGCATTTTGATTTGTTGTGTCGTTGCCATCTTCATCTTTGGAGGGATTGTCATGTTTGGTCAAAAGCGAAAACAAAACCGTCTCACCAAAGAGACGAGCC
>JANXCD010000086.1 GCA_025060305.1 Armatimonadota bacterium
TGGTGGCGTCCGATACGATTTGCCCGAAGGTTGGATTGAAAAATGCAGAGAGTTTCTCAGGGATTTCCCAAAGGCATGGCAGGAACTTGACGAACTTATCAGCAAAAACCCTATTTGGCTCAACAGGACAAAGGGAGTTGGCGTTTTGAGAAAAGAAGATGCAATTGCTTGGGGCGTTACTGGTCCGAGTTTGAGGGCATCAGGCGTTTTATGGGACTTGAGGAAAACGATGCCTTATTCGTGCTATGAGCATTTTGATTTTGAAGTTCCGACTTCTGAAGACGGTGATACTTATGCCCGTTATTGGGTTCGCATGTTGGAGATGTTGGAAAGCATCAAGATAGTCAGACAAGCCCTTGAAAACTTGCCATCAACACCTGTTTTGGCTGACCACCCTTGGGCGACACCGCCACCCAAAAATTTGCTTGACAAAGACATGGAAGCCCTTATCCGACACTTTTTGTTTTACAGCCGAGGTTATCCTGTCCCGAAAGGCGAGGCTTACGCTGCTGTTGAAAGTGCAAGGGGCGAAGTCGGATTTTACATCGTCAGCGATGGAAGCGAGAAGCCATACAGGATGCACATGAGGTCCCCTTCTTTCATCCATGTCCATGCTTTGCCTGTCGTTACTAAAGGGCACTTGATTGCCGATTTGGTCGCTATCCTTGCAAGTTTTGACCCAGTGATGGGGGAGGTTGACAGATGAAAGTTGAAGGAAAAAACAAAAAGCCTTCGGTTAGTGAACTTCGCCGACAGACTTTACAGTTGCTGAAACAACTTTCACCTGATTGCCGATTTGGTCGCTATCCTTGCAAGTTTTGACCCAGTGAACGGTTGGTCATAATTGAAGCCATTGGAACAAGAGGTGAGATGTATTGATGGCAGTGTTTACTGAAGAATTGCTCAAAGAGGCTGAAAGCATTATCGCTCAGTATCCGTACCGCAAGGCAGCCATCATGCCACTTTTGTGGCTGGTGCAAGAGAAATTTGGCTACATTCCTAATGAAGTCGTTTTGGAAGTTGCTGAACTGACAGGCACAACCCCAGTCCACATTGAAGCCATCATCAAGTTTTACGAAATGTTTCATGACCATCCAGTTGGCAAATGTCGGTTGATGCTTTGCACCAATGTTAGTTGCTTGTTACATGGTGCTGACAAAACCCTTCAGAAACTCAAAGAGGTTTTGGGTATCAATGTCGGTGAAACGACACCAGACGGCATGTTCACTTTGGAAGAAGTTGAGTGTCTCGCTGCTTGCGATAAAGCACCAGTCTTGCTGGTTAACGCAATGGACTTGTATGAGAAAGTCAAACCCGATAAGGTAGAGCAAATAATTGCTGATTTGATTGAGCGATACGGAAAAAGCGATGGGACAGGCAAATAGCATGTTGCTTGACAAGTGAAAAAGTGTTAAACTGTCAAACAAGCAGAATGTGGTGAAAGATGAGCCGTTGCTCAGGGGCGAAAAGGGGGTGAGAAACGCCGCCAAATTTGGAGGGTCGCACTGTGGAACCAGTGCGTGATATTTTAGAACAGATTATTGGTCAACTGGCATCGCCTGAATGGCTCAAAAATGTCCTAAAAGTGAAGTGGCGGCAAATCGTAGGTGACCAATTGGCGAAGCGAACTCAAGTGCAACAGGTGAAAAACGGAGTAATCACCGTTGTTGCCAGTAGCCCAGCAATAGCCAGCGAACTTCAATATCGTAAGGATGAATTGAGGCAGCGAATTCGTGAAACAGCACATTTTGAACCTTCTGATATTCGCATTCGCATTGGCGTCGTCAAATCCGAAGAATCGGTAAGGGCACAACGCATAGAGCAGGAATTGTCCCGCTTGGTTCTGTCTCCGAGGGAGCATGCCCTTATTGAGCAAACCATTGCCCCAATCCAAGACCCTCAACTTCGTGAGAAAGTTGCCAAAGTTTTTGAGCAATTTTTGCGATTGAACCAATGGAAGCGAAAGCACGGTTTCAAAGAGTGCCCCCGTTGCAAAGCCCTTTACCGAGGACCGAGACTTTACTGCCCTATATGTCGCATTGAATTGAGAAAATATGCCCATATTGAAACTGACTTTTAACTCGTGAAATTATACCGATGCCGACGAAGTTCTGATTGATGACTTTGCAATCAAAAAGTTTTCGCAAATAACAGGTCAGGTTTTAGGCTAACTATAGGAAAGGCAAGGGCTTTACAAAATCGGTTTAAATGCCTAAAATTTTTATTGCTTCTCGTTCAACTTCAGAAGTCTCCTTTAAACTTACTTGAGGAAAATTCGTGCAAAAAGACTGGAGGTGAAAGAATCATGGCAGCAACTGTCAAACCACTTGCTGATAAGGTGCTTATTAAGGTCGTTGAAGAAGAAGAGAAAACACCTGGCGGAATTTACTTGCCTGATACAGCGAAAGAAAAGCCTTTCAAAGGCAAAGTTGTCGCTGTCGGAACTGGAAAGCAATTGAAAGATGGACGAGTCGTGTCTTTTGATGAACTTGGTGTCAAACCGGGTGATGTTGTGATTTTCAGCAAGTATGCAGGCACAGAAATCAAACTCAATGGCGAAAAACACATTTTGCTTAGCGTTGATGACATTTATGCTGTAATAGAAGAGTGAATTCAAACTAATATCCTTGAAAGCGAAGGGGTGAAAGGAGATGGCTGCTAAGCAATTGCTTTTCCGTGAACATGCAAGGCAGGCTCTTGCTCGTGGGGCATTCAAAGTCTCACAGGCAGTTGCTTCAACTCTTGGTCCTAAAGGTCGTCTCGTTGTCTTAGACCGCAAATGGGGTTCTCCACTCATAACAAAAGATGGAGTGACTGTTGCTAAAGAGATTGAATTGACTGACAAGTTTGAGGATTTGGGTGCACGCCTTATGCGAGAGGCTGCCAGCAAAACTAACGATGTGGCTGGTGATGGAACTACAACTGCAATTGTTCTGGCATCAGCAATGCTAAAGGAAGGAATGAAAGTCGTTGCTGCTGGTGTCAATCCTGTCTTTCTCAAAAGGGGTATGGAAAAAGCATTGAGGCAAACAATACAACAATTAAGACAACTTTCCCTAACAGTGACCAGCAAAGAAGAAATTCAACATGTTGCCACTATCGCTGGCAATGATCCTGAAATTGGCGAAATCATCGCAGATGCAATGGACAAGGTCGGCAAAGACGGCGTTATCACCATTGAAGAAGGCAAAGGCACAAAAACAACTGTTGAAGTCGTTGAAGGCATGCAATTTGACCGAGGCTATATCTCACCTTACTTTATCACTGACCCTGAAAACATGCGTTGCGTTTTTGAAGACCCTCTCGTTTTCATCCACGAAAAGAAAATTTCTTCAGCCCTTGAACTTGTGCCCCTACTTGAAAAAATTGCCCGCGCTGGTCGCCCATTATTGATAATTGCCGAAAATGTTGAAGGCGACGCTTTGGCTACTTTAGTAGTCAATAAACTTCGTGGCGTTTTGCAATGCTGCGCTGTCAAAGCACCTGCTTTTGGCGAAAGGCGAAAAGCCATCCTCCAAGACATAGCCATACTAACAGGCGGCAAATTCTTCAGTGAAGATTTAGGAGTCAAAATTGAAAGCATACAACTTGAAGATTTGGGCACATCCCGTAAAGTCATCGTTGAAAAGGAGAAAACGACCATCATTGAAGGTGGAGGGCGAAAAGAAGAGATCGCCGCACGAATACAGCAAATCCGAAGGCAAATTGAAGAGACCGAAAGCGATTATGACCGTGAGAAACTTGAAGAAAGACTAGCAAAACTTGCTGGTGGTGTTGCTGTTATTAAAGTTGGAGCGCCTACTGAAACTGAACTCAAGGAAAGAAAACACAGGTTTGAAGATGCCCTCAACGCAACAAAGGCTGCTGTTGAAGAAGGTATCTTGCCAGGAGGCGGTGCAGCACTCCTGTATGTTGCCAGTAAACTTGAAGAACCAAAAGATAGCCACCAAGATGAAAGGATTGGTTTCAAAATTGTCAAAAGAGCGTTGGAAGAGCCGATGCGCCAGATAGCCGAAAATTCAGGAGCCGATGGCTCAATCGTTGTTGAACGGGTTCTCACGAAGCAAAGAGAGAACAACAGTGAGAGGTTCGGTTTTAACGCTTTAACTGGTGAAATCGTTGACTTAGTTCAAGCAGGAATTGTTGACCCACTAAAGGTTGTAAGAACTGCCCTTGAAAATGCTGTCAGCATTGCCACTCTCTTTTTGACTACCGAGGCATTGGTCATTGAGAAGCCCGAAGAGAAAAAAGATTGACTTAAACTTGAGCATGCTGTTTTATGAGTCACATTTGTGATGAAGGGGTATTGGGGTTAAAAACTGCCAAGTGTTTGATTTTCGTCCGATTTTGCGCTATACTCTCTATTGCAAAGTTTGTTGGTGCTCGGTTGCCATACCATTCCCTTTAGCCAGTAACTGATGACAAATCAGTGAGCGCCGAATTCATTCAACGGAGGTGCTTTCTGAAGATGGAACAAGAAAGAGAAATTGATGCCCCACCTTCGGTTTTGCTTAATGATTTGCAATATCAATTGAGTAAGTTGCCCGAAGGTATGAGAAGTAAATATTTGTTGGTCTTAGTAGTTGCCGAGAGAGCAAGACAAATTGTTGAAAATCCAGAGCGAGAGCAAACTTATGAGAACCCTATCATCCGTGCTTTAAACGAAATCAATGAGGGGCGTTTCCAGCCTCGTGTCACTGATGAGCATTTTTTGAGTTCTTTGCAAGGCAAACCAGAAGAATCAGACCTCTTCCCTTATCGCACATAGGAAACAGGGTTAAAAAGAAAGAGAGGGGTTAGGATGAATGAGTGCATATATCGCTGAACGCAAAATTCCTGTAACAATGGCAACTCAGCATCCTGATAACGCTTCACCACCTTATTGGAAAACGAATGGAGAGGCTTTTATCAATTCCTACGAAGAGGTTTACGAATGCTTCCTTGATTACTCTGAATTGGGTTGCGAAGAATACATGTGGGATTGGGAAGGAAAGTTCGTTGACGAAGCGGTGGCTGACAGGCTTTTCAGCGAGCATTTCAACTTTTTCCTTCAGCACCAACTTGGTAGAGATGTCTTTTTGACTTTTCGGTTGCCCAACATTTGGCTTGAACGAGGCTATAGATTAGCAAGGGCTTACATGAGCATTTTGACAGCAGAAGAACTTGCCCGTGACCTTGGCATTTTTTCGCCACCGCTTTTTGAAGTCATACTGCCTATGTGCGATGAGGCTCGTAAGTTAATTTATCTGCAAGAGAGTTTTGAGCAGGCAGCAAATTTAGAGCGCCAAATGTTTGGAAACGGTCGCCCAATTTATAGGCTTCAAGTAATTCCACTGATTGAAACGCCTGAATTGCTCGTAAATGCAAAAACCTTGTTGGATGACTATCTAAATCTGCACAAGGAAAAGTTTGGTGATGAACCTCTTTACATCCGAACTTTCATAGCTAGGTCAGACCCTGCATTGAACAGTGGGATTGTGACAGCAGTTTTAGCAGCGAAAGGTGCTTTGTGCGAGTTCGCTGATTTTGAAGAGCAAAGTGGCATACCTGTTTACCCAATCATAGGTGTAGGGTGTTTGCCCTTCCGAGGGGGATTGTCTCCTCTGACAATACAAAACTTTTTGTCTGAATATTCAGGTGTTCGGACAGTCACCATCCAATCGGCTTTCCGATATGACTACCCTAAGGAAACTGTTGAGCGAGCCATAAGAGACTTGAACCTTTCCCTTCGCTTCCGATGGAGTTCAAAACCGAGATGGCAGGAAGGCGATAAAAATAAATTGAACCGTCTTATCTCCATTTTCACCCAGTTCTACCAAGAAACTGTTGAAGAAATTGCAGAATTAATCAACGAATTGGCTTCACTCGTCCCACGCCGTAGGGAGAGAATGCTACACATAGGTCTCTTTGGCTACCCAAGGGGGCTAAGAGGCAAAATTCTACCAAGAGCAATTCCCTTCACTTCAGCCCTTTACTCACTGGGGATACCGCCAGAATTTTTGGGTGTCGGGCGTGGCTTGCTGCAAGCAGAAAAAGAGGGTTTGCTTGACACTCTGTTCCATTATTATCGTAACCTCAAATTTGATTTGCAAAAAGCGGCATATTTCCTTTGTTTGGAGAATTTGACTTTTTTGAGTAGGGAATCACCTTTGTGGGGCAAAATCCAAGAAGACATTGAATTGTGCCAAAGAATGTTGGATTTAGAGTTAGGACCAAAAGACACTGACCACTTCTTGCATCGCAACTTAGTTTCAAGCATTTACCACATCTGGAGACGAAGCGGAGACCAAGAAAGATTGCGCCGTTACATTATTGAAGCAGGGCAAATTAGACGGTCACTCGGTTAATCTGAAGATGATGTCTGCCCTTTATTACAACTATGGTTGTAAGCGACGAACTTTGATAAAGAGCCTCTTTTGGTTTCTGAAGACTTAACTGACATTGAACCTTCTAAAGCATCCAAAATTAGCCTAACTTGTGCATTAACCATCTTGACTATTCGGTAGTAAGCCTATCGCTGTTAAAGCCATTGTTCTTTACTCTACTTTGAGATTTGCTCCCAATCACCATCTCTGTCTACATTTTTCTGGGAAGTTTTGGGTTCTCTCGTGTCGTAACTGAAATTTTCCCAAATTGGCGGTGACGATGGGCAAAATCCAATAGCAACAATTTTGTGGTTGAAAGAAGCCAATAGGTGGATTTGCTGCCGCATCATAACCAGTAGGTTGAGAATTGCATTTGCTCATCCGTTTTGGAAATGTCCACGACTATCACATATTGTCTTGACAGTGTCTCCTATCCCAGCAAAGGCTCTATCTGCCACAAAAGGAGGTAGCGCCGCTACTCCAAAAATACCTAAGCCAACATGGTAAACAACATTCCCTTATGATCGGCAAAGGCATTGTTATTCTGACTTAGATTGAGATAGGTTGAAATCGTTTTAGGAGAATTCTTTCTCATCTTGATTTACGGCTTCAAACTCATCGGCTAAAATTTGGAGCGAAAATCAAAAAGTGATACCCAACTCATTTTCCCTTCGTTTCTTCCATCATCATTCGCTTTTGTGCTTCGGCGAGCATCTCCTTGATAGAAAAGCCAAGTGGCTTGCCTTGCTCAATTTTTGACCTCGCCGATTGTAACGCTTCAATTGCACCTTGTGGGACAAATTTGTGCCATTGGGTTCTCTCTTGTGTTCCCCACCAGTCTATTCTTTCGCTGTAGCACCAAACATATTCTTCGGTCGTCAAAAGGGCGTAATAGGCATTGTGCTCAAACCACCTTGCCCGCTCTTCGGGTTTCAAAAAGTGACTAATCCGACCCCAAGCGTATTCAAAGGGCACTGTGCCAAAGTAAAGGTCCATGTAAAGAGCGAAACCTGCCTGAACTTGCAAAGTGTATTTATTGCGGTTTTCAGGAGCGATAAGGGAAAGGGCACGCTGCTTCATCAAATGATAGGCACGAAAATATTGCTCTTGGTCTCGGTAATAGTAAGCGGGTTCGTTGCCGTCTATGATGACAACTTGCTCTCCTGCAGCGTCAAGCATGCCGTTCAAAAATGCCATCAGCAAACCATAGTGGTGATTTGACAATCTCTCCATCCGTTCGTTTGGGTCAGGTAGGTCAACTATGTCGCCGAACAAACTTCCCCAAAAGAAAGTCAAGATGCGAATATTTGGAAACTCAGCCTGTAACGCTTTCATGAACCTTGAACCACACTCACGAACTCGTGCCCAATAGGCAGCGAAGGATTTGCTTTTCGCATTTGGCAGGTTCGGGTAGTGCCAAGGATTTCCGTCGTAAGGTTCAGGGTCAAAACAAATTCCGACGCAACCGCCAACTTTTGCGACATAGGCGAGTAACCGAGCGTTGTATTCAGCACTTTGCCAATCGCTATCGTTGAACCAATCCCAGCCACGCTCGGAAGTTCCCCACATCAAAATGAAGTTTTCAGTGAAACGACGAAATTCCGTTGCACGCAAATTTGAGATGTCTTCGGCAAACTCGTTGGGGTCAAAAGTCATC
>JANXCD010000087.1 GCA_025060305.1 Armatimonadota bacterium
AAACATGGTCGGAAGCAGTGTGCTCAAAAGAAATGGTGCGGAGTGCTGAGTGCGGGGTGCGAAGTGTTGAGTGAAGGGTGAGTAATTCGGAAACGGATTTTGCGTTCCAAACTGCCTGAAAAACTTCATCATCGCGAGATTCAAACGGACCAGCCGTCACCCATGCCGTTTCCCCTTCACCGAGCGGATTGACAAATTCTAACTCGTCCCTCGTCCCCCGTCCCGCGTCCCAAACCGTTGTGAACCACCAGTCGTGATACCAATCCCTCGTCACATCGAAGACGACCAAATTATCGCCCTTGTTCAATTTCAAAATTGCCCCGCGTTCGTCAAAAGTTGCGTCTTCGCCGTTCACTCTCGCTCTGCGTGCGCCGAAGCCGATGCCAGCGATAGCGTGCACGCGGACGTCCATCGCCCTCTTTGCGCGAACAACTGTCAATACCAAACCTGTCAAGCCGTGAGGGTTGGACAACCGGTCGCCGGGGATTAAATTGGGTCGAAGGTCAACGCTGTGAACGATTGATGGCGGCTCAACATTTCGCACCCTCATGACTCTCACAGGGTAAACCGGCTCCATTGTCAGAAACGGGATGTTGCGCGGCACCAACTTTTTCCAAGGTGAAATTCCGACCTTGCCCAACTCAACCGCACGCTGCCACTTGCCGTCGTCAAATTCTGGCTTTGACCAGTCCCCAGTCCCTGATCCCCAGTCCCTTGTCCCATCAAAATGCTCCACGAAACCTTGCTGGCAAGAAATTCTCGGAGTTCTTCGGTCATATGATGGATGTGGCATCACTTTCCAAGTTCGGTCAGTTGCGACGGTGATTTTGCGACCTCGTTTTGTCGTCATGTCAAGTTGAGCCAAAAGCCCGCCACGACCGAGCGGATATTGGAAGTTGGTTTCGCCGGGCTGAATGACCAAAACGCCAATAGCATTCCGTTCGCCAGAACGCAGGTAAGGCGTTAAGTCATAGGTGTCGTAAAACCACGAATGTTGCCAACCACGAATTGGTCCGTTGCCGACTCTTTGACCGTTGACAAAAAGCACATAGCGAGCGTCGGCAGTGATGCGCAATATAGCCGTTTGCAAATCCTTCGGCACATCAAAAACCTTGCGCGCACAAAGGTAAAAGTTTCTCGGCAACCCATCATCTTTCGTCCCTCGTCCCCCGTCCCTCGTCCCGTTAACCCAAATCCACTTTGCCGTCCACGCAGCCATTTCATCTTCACCTCGCTTATCAGAATTGGCGAAAATAAAAACAACTATCAGCATTAATGCTAGTGCTTTGATCGCTCTATCCATTTAGGAAAGCCTCACACAAGTTTGACACTTGGCAGCGTTAATTTCTTTCAGGGTTCACCACTAACTCATAGGTTGCAAATCTCAAATGCTCGCCTTATTGCTTCAAAGACATCGCCTTTAGGGATAAACTCGTGTCCCACATAACCTTCGTAGCCCAATGTTGCAATTGCCTTCATGATACCACGATAGTTAAGTTCTTGGTCTTCATCAAAGTCTCGGCGACCGGGGTTGCCAGCAGTGTGGAAATGTGCAATCCACTGGAAGTTTTGCTGGATAGTCCGAATGACATCGCCTTCCATGATTTGCATGTGATAGATGTCATAAAGCAACTTCACTCTTGGCGAATTAACACGCTTGCAAACTTCAACTCCCCACCAAGTTCTATCGGCTTGATAGTCTTTGTGGTCAACTTTGCTGTTGAGCAATTCAAGTGCCAAAGTGATGTTTGCTTCTTCTGCTGCTTTTGACACTCTTTTTAGACCTTCTGCAGTATTTTCAATTCCTTCCTCATCGCTCAAACCGTCTCTGTTGCCCGAAAAGCAAATCAGGATTTTGATGTCATACTGCTTTGCCAGTTCTAAGTTTCGCAAAATCTCGTCTTCAATGCGGTTGTGGTTTTCCTTGCGGTTCAAGCCATCAGTCAGAGTTCCATGTCCACCGATAGTCACGATTTCAAGCCCTTCGTCTTTGATTGGGTCAAACCATTCTCTTGGGACAAGTTCAAAGCCTGCGTAGCCAATTGCTTTTGCTTCCTTGAGAAGTTTTTTGATGTCAACACCTTGCCTTGCAAAGCACCACCAACTCAAATCCTGCTTGAATTTTCCCATAGGCTTTTCGCCTCCTTCCAGTTTTTTCGTTGTCGCAAAGTTAAAACTGAGTAGACTCGGTGTTGCCATCTTAATTCAGTTTCTTCTTTTCCATCTAACTGTTACATTTTGGCGCAAAAGTTGGATTAGAAAGTGAAGGGTTTTCCCTGTCAAACTGAGCACTAACTTGCTTTCAAACTTATTTGGTGCAACGATTTGAATAGTTGCGAATTTCCTAAGATGCTTACCAAGGGGGTGAGCGGCATGGTAGAAAGTCCAGGAATTGGGGACCAATTTGCCGAGTTGCTACAAAAAGGCAGCAAGGCTGTCCAACAAAATCGCCCCAACGAAGCAATCCCTTTGCTTGAGCAAGCAGTTCGGCTGAGACCAGACTCCTTTGATGCTCTCTTCTGGCTTGGTGCTGCTTACTCCTTAGCGCAAAGATGGGAAGAAGCGGCAGATTGCTTTGAACAAGCGAAAGAAATTCGCCCCACTGTTGCTTCCGCATGGTATAACCTCGGAGTTGTTTACTGGCGAATGGGACGAACCAGTGACGCCATTGATTGTTTTGAAGCAACTTTGCAAATTGACCCAAATCATGCAGGCGCAAAGAAAGCGCTTTCCACACTCGTATCTTCAAAATCAGGGCTTAACTCAGAACTGACACCTTTGTGAAAAAATTTTTAGTCGCTCTTCGCTGCAAACTTTGTTGATGGCTTATTGAAGGCGCAGGCTCTAATTTGATAAGTTGGCAAATCGGCAGTCAGCAAAATCGGTAGGTCAGTAAATTGGAGGGTAAGGTCTGCCTAAACCGTTGAGTTTTCGTAAATACCTCTTCGGGCAGACTGTCGTCTGCCCCTATGAAACAATACCAATTGCGTAAGTCCTACATATTTGACTTTACTTTTTCTTTCGCAGTTGGTCTAACTATTGGCGAACAATTTTTGAGAGTAAAAAGAGGTGAAATGAAAATGCCCAAGTTTCGTCCATTGTTTTTAGTCATTTGCCTTATGTTCATCTTCGGTTGCGCTGGCAATCCCCTTCGTGAGTTCAGAATTTTGAGCATTGTTGTTGAGCCGACGGAATTGCCTTCACAAGGGGGAACTATCTCAGTTGAAGTTGAAGCAACGAGAGGTGACGAAGCGGAAGTCAGGGTAGTTAGACAGTTTGGCACTCCTTTTGCACTTATATTGTTCACAGTCAGACTATCTTCTGTTACTGCTTTTGACTTGACTAAGAAGCGTTGGAAAGGAAGCCTGCAACTTCCGCCAAATCATACTGACGAAGACATACCCTATGCTCTCATAATTACTGTTCGTGAAAATGACGATTGGGATCAAAGGCTCTACATAGTTGTAGTCAAGGCTGAAGAGAGAAACAATGGAAACTGATGACTTACAGACGAAAGTTCATCAAACTTTAAGTTGGCAATTCCAAAAACTCAAATTCGGTTGAGAAAGGGTTGGTAACCGTGAGTCAATTTGTGTTGCCTTTTGAACAAGAAATAGCCGAACTTGAAGAGCGGATTCAAAGGCTGCGTGAAAGTGGCGATGAAATTCAAGCGGAGCAATTGGAAATTGAACTTAGGCGTCGGCTTCAATCTTTGACACCATACGAAAGAGTTTTACTTGCCCGCCACCCGATGCGACCATATTCTCTTGATTACATCAACGCTGTCTTTGACGATTTCATTGAATTGCATGGCGATCGTCTTTATGGTGATGACTTAGCGATTGTCGGAGGTTTGGCTTGGCTTGACGGTCAACCTGTAGTCGTGATCGGACAGCAGAAGGGTCGTGATCAACAAGAGCGCATCAAGCGCAACTTTGGGATGCCACATCCCGAAGGCTACAGGAAGGCTCTGAGGTTGATGCAAATCGCAGAGAAGTGGGGCAAACCATTGATAACCTTCGTTGACACACCAGGCGCTGCTTGCCTTGACGAAGACGAAGAAAGGAACATCTGTGGCGCAATTGCCCATTGCCAGATGTTCATGGCAGGTATGACCGTCCCGAACATTGCAGTGATAATTGGCGAAGGTGGAAGCGGAGGAGCAATTGCAATTGCTGTCGCCAACAGAGTTTTGATGCTTGAAAATGCAACCTACTCAGTCATTCAGCCCGAAAGTTGTGCAGCGATAATTTGGCGTGACGAAAAACTTGCGTCTAAAGCCGCTGAAGCGTTACACTTAACGGCTCAAGATGCCTTTGAGTTTGGCGTCATTGACGAAATCATCCCTGAACCGCTCGGGGGTGCTCACCGAAACCCTTTGGAAACTGCAATCAATGTTAAAGAAGCACTACTCCGTCACCTTGAAGATTTGAAGCAAATGCCATCACAGGAATTGAGAAAACATCGCTATCAAAAGTTCAGAGCGATGGGAGTTTTTTCTGGACTAACTTAGGCTTGGTGAAAGGCTTTCAAAAAAACTAACATGCAGGCTTTGAACCTTTTCAGTTGCAGGGGTAGGCAGAGCCTCCCTGAAAAAATAATCGGGCAGGTTTCATCCGCCTACTCTTACCAACAACCCTTTGAGTATGAAGCGTGAAGTTTAATTTCAGCACCAAAGAATGGAGGCGAAAAGGATAGTGGTTAGACATTCCGGTTGGGTAGCGATTTTTCCCCTTTTTCTTCTGACGCTCATCACTGAGATTTCGTGGTCTGATGAACTTTGCATCACTAACAATATCCGAAGAAATCAAGGCTTTCCTGTTGATTTTCATGTTCAACCAAATGATGCTTCCAAGTTGTTTGACGGCTCTTTGCTTGACAGTAACAGTTTCAACATGGTGAAAGACGGAAGGATTGTCATTGCTTTCAAAGAGCCTATGCTGGTGACAAGAGTCGTTGTGCTCTACTACAACGACGAGCCGAGAACTTACAACGCTGCCAGAGATGCCACTATTTCACTGCTGGACGGCAGTGGCAAAGTGGTAGAACAGCAAAAGGTTTTGCTAGATGGTGACCCGCAAGTTCGGATTGGAACTGACCATCATCTCGTTTGGGCTGGAAGGTCTCAGGCTAAATTTTCGGGCAAGCGTCCAATCATGACTGTCTTTTTGGACATCCGCAAGAAGCCTGATGCTCATCAAGCCTGTTTGCGGGAGGTTGAGATATGGGGCTTGCCAGTTTCCTTTTTGAAGGAAAAGACTTTCAAGCCCATTGATGCCAAAGTGAGTGTCAACACATATTCTTCGCTGAGATTAGATTGGAAAAATCAGCCTGAAGGGACTGTTTACATCCGAACCCAATTGCGACAAAAGGGCGAACAGAAATGGCATTCAATATGCTTCACAAAATCCCCAGGCATCATCATGGGTCTGACACCAGGCGCAATTTACGAAGTTTGTGTTGATGCTGCTTTAACGAAGGCTGTTAATGACAAGCCGAATAGCAAGCCTTTCATCACCAAGATAAGATTGCCAAAGCCCTTAGAGGTTCAAACTGTTGGTGATGTTTTTGGGATGAACTTCTTTCCAGGTGGCGGTGGCGCACGTCAACCGAGAGAAGACGAAACTAGGATGACGATGCGAATGTGCCAACTGATGAAAGAAGCGGGCGTTAAACATGTCCGATGGTGGCTTAATTCTCCAGGCGGTGCCGAATTGTTCACTGAATACGGAATTTCGCTTTTGCCATACGCAAGTGCAAGCGTTGAAGATTTCCGAAGGATGACAGAGGAAGGCGGAGTTTGGGTCTACAGTGTGGGTGGTGAGCCAGACTTTAACAACATTTTCGCCGAAGATTATGTCTCAGATTTGAAAAAAGTTCGCTTAGTTGCCAATCGTGTTTCCAAGAAAATTTATCTCATCGGACCCTGCATCGGAGGTGAATTAGAAGGTCCAGGCTCTGATTACTTGGATGCTTGCTATCTTGCAGGGATGAAAGGTTTGCTGGATGCCATTGCAATTCACCCCTATTGCAAATTGGTGACTCCAACGCCTTTGGGTGGCCAACTTGGTGGACCTGAAGGTGTTTTGAACAGTTTGAAGAGGGCTTTGCAAGTGATGGAAAGAAACGGCGAAGGTAAAATCCCAATCGTAGTCACTGAAATGGGTTATCCAACCCACGAAGGTTGGTGGCATGTCCCAGCAGTCAACTTTGATAGGCAAGCAGAATGGATAGTTAGAGCGCACTTGTTGATGATTGCGAAAGGAGTGCGTCGCATTTGGTGGTATGCTTTTCAAGACGAAGGCACTGACAGAAAAAACCCTGAGCATAACTTCGGCATTGTGGATTGGTATGGCCAACCAAAGCCTGCCTATTTCGCTTACAAAGCGATGGTGAAACTTTTGGCTGATACAACTTGCGATGGTCTATTGAAAAACCTGAAGCCACCTGTGTATGCAGTTCAATTCCGCAAAGGTAGAAAGTTTTTGACTGCGATTTGGGACAGTGGCGGTGAAAGCGAAATCGTCTTGATTGATAGTGTCATTTTGGATGCTTTTGACCTATTTGGCGACCCGATAACTGTGCCAAAGGGAAAGGCTGGGAAATTGAAGTTAACTGTGACGGAGAAAGTTACCTACTTGCTCTCTTCACGACCGTTGCGCATTATCTCGCAAAATCGTCTCAAACCACCTATTGAGCCGCAAGTTCAAATGAGCCTTAAACCGACTACTATTGTTTTCTTGCCAGGTGAAACGAAGACATGGACTTGCACTTTGGTCAGCGAATTTGATGTTCCTGTGCAAGTCAGACTGTCTATGAGTGCACCTTGGGGCGAAGAAATTAAACCCATAGAGTTAACATTAAAACCGAAAGAAAAGGAAAGCATTTTGATGAGTTTGACCGCTCCTTTGAATGCAACAAAGCAAATCAAATCTTGGGATATTCAATGCGAATATCGTCCGTTAGGAACTTCGCAAGAATGGCGAACCTTCCGCAGAGCCATTTTCTTCCAAGTTCGTGTCAAAGAAGAAAAAGCAAAATGAAGGTTAAAGAGATGGTGAGTTTGGTCTTTGTTTTATCTTAGGTTCGCATTCAAGTGGATTGAGAGCACTCAAGCACAAATTGCTAAAGGAGTGAAAGTCATGTTTTTGAAGGTCATAGCCTGCGAAATTGCTTGGCGTGAAATTTGCTTTGTGGCAGCGAGGTCTTGCAATATCTTGGATCTGGAATTTTTGACCATCGGCTACCATGAAGAGCCAAGAACTGGAAAGCAAGCGCTCCAAGAGCGTGTAGATAGCGTCCCCAAAGGTCAATATGACGCCATCTTGGTCGGCTACGGTTTGTGCAACATGATGCTCATCGGTTTGACAGCAAAGCACACTAAGTTGGTCATTCCCAGAGCGCACGATTGCATCACTTTCTTCTTGGGTTCAAAAGAGAGTTACCTTCAAGTTTTCAATTCTAACCTTGGCACTTACTTTTACACTTCGGGATGGTTGGAATTTGTGGAGCGCAAAAGGAGGAGAAGCGGCAAGCAGGAGTTGGAAAATGAAGTTCCGTCGCAATCCAATCCTTTCGTTTTCGGTAGGTCGTTTGCCGAATTGGTGGAAAAATATGGCGAAGAAAATGCGCTTTACCTTTTAGAGGTCGCTCAAAGTTGGACGCAAACATATCGGCAAGGCATGTTGATCAACTTTGAATTCAGCAACCATCTCGGACTTAAAGAGCAAGTTCAGGAAATTTGCCTGCAGCGTGGCTGGGAGTTTCAGGAACTAAAAGGCGACTTGAGTTTGCTGCAAAAATGGGTTGATGGACAATGGGATGAGACGGAGTTTCTGATTGTGGAGCCGGGTGAGACAGTGTATGCTACCTATGATGAGCAAATTATTTCAAAACGCAAAATTTGCGGATGAAATTACCCTTTACTGAAAAGTTTGTTAGTGCTTGGTCACCCATGCCACTGGCTTTAGCCAGTGGTCGCTGACGAAACAAAA
>JANXCD010000088.1 GCA_025060305.1 Armatimonadota bacterium
GCGAACCTCTGTGTGGTGGGATGAGAATCAAAAGTTCGTAGTCCAGTTCCATCCCTTCAAGGGACAAGACTTTCCGATTTTGTGGGTCAACACTTTCCGTGTTGAAGAAAGTCTCAATTTTTATGCCCTTGCGGGCAAACAATTCTTCAACGAGCGGAGTCACTGTCGGGATGGAAAAGGCTTGTGGCAAAGGAGTGACAAAAACGATTTCGGTTTTGTCCCTCAGGTTCTTTTGCCTCAACCAATCGTCAAGAAGCAAAGTGAACTCAATAGGTGCTGGAGGGCATTTATAAGGGAAGCCAGCGATGCCGACCACTATGCGACCGCCTTCAAATTTGTTCAGCGCTTCACGCAAACTCACTGCTGCAGGTTCAGTGTAAAAATGATGACCACCTTCGGACAAGCCGGGAATTTCGTCTGGTATGGGGCAAGAGCCTGTAGCGATGACCAAGTAGTCGTAGTTGATAGTTCCATCGTTCAACAATTGTAGTTGTCGCTTATCTGGTTCTATCTGTTCAACTACCGCTTTGATAAGTTGGGCAGATGGTTTAAGCAACTTTCTTTCATCGTGACGAAGTTTTTCTGGCTGTTCCCAACCGAAAGGGACATAAAGCAAGCCAGGCTGATAATGGTGAACTCCAGTTGCGTCAATCACTATGACTTCAACTTTATCGGAGTGTTCTGCCAACTTGTTGGCGACGAAAGTTCCGCCTACTCCTCCGCCGAGCACGACAACTTTTGCTTTCGCCATTTTTCCTTTCACCTCGCTCATTTCATTTTCCTGACTAAAACTCGTTCGTAGCCGTCTGCGGGGAAGACTCCGATGAACTCATGACCTGACCTTTGACACCATGCTTTGGCATCTTCTTTCGTTCGTGGCTCTTGTGTCCAAACTTCAACGATTGACCCAACAGGAACTTCCTTGATGGCTCGGATAAGTTCAACCAAAGGACCTGGGCATTGAGCACCACGAGCGTCAACGACCTTATCTGCTTTGACTTGTGCTTCCATTTCATTCACCTCCGCTTATCTGAGAGCATTGAAGTTCATCAAAGTTACATCGCTTTTTGACGATGCTAAGGCTTTTAGGGTAAACCATGACATCCATTTGCGATTTTTGCATGGGCTTATAGCCAATGCTACATTTGTGCAATGACGAAAAAATTGGTTTCCGAAGGTGAACAACTATGTGCGAAGCGGTTGAATTGTTTGAGAATTTAGCGGAGCGTTACAATGCTCAATATGATGGCGATGTTGGGCAAGTGGCGTTCTCGCCAGTTGCCTAATTGTCCAATCTACGCTTCTTAGCGATGCGACAGGGCAATATTGGTGCATTTGCTGGGATTTCGCCGATAATGATTTCATCGCCGACTTTGACTCCACTAACCAAGATTGTATCAGGGCGTTCAAGGAAAGTGAGGGTTTGGTCAGGCGGTAGAGAAATTGTTTGACCCATTTGCTTCAACTTTACAGCAATGTTCCGCAAATCAAAATGTGGCACTGTCACCATCACTGAAATTTCATCTCTTTTCGCTTCAGGCACAATTGCAACGACTCTAAAACTCAAACCAATTTTTGTCTCTTTTACCTTGTTTCCTATCCCTTGCTCTCCAACACTTGTCCTCCGTCCTGTGTCCCTTGTTCCCCATCTGTAATCGGTGATGTCATATTTGATGCCAACTTTGTTAAACGCCATCGCACCGCCTTCGCCACAAACTACTCGTATTTGAGATTCACCGACAGGATATGCCATTTGCTCAAATCCACCCCACAACCCTCCGAAAGTGCTGCGCTTGCCACGATTACCTTCAAACAATACAAAAATCTCTGCAAAAGAGTTAACATAATCGGCAATACTCTGATGCCATTCGTCACGCATGAGCAAATGCCATTTCTCAGTCATTCCACGCAAATAGTGACCCAAAATCGGGTCGCCAGTGATGACATAGGCTTCAAGCAAAGCGTGAGCGTAAGCCCAAATTTCGTTTGCGCAAGCCGAACCGAGCCAAGGGTAACCTGCATTAGGCTCCATGAAGAAACTTGCATCAATTTCATCAAATGGGTCATTATCGCAAGGGAACAAAGTCATGTAACGGTAGACGATAGCATGAGCCAAATCTTTCGCTTCTATCGCCAACTTTCTCCTTTGCGGGTCAGAGTCGTTACGAAAAGCATAGTGGTAGGCGAACAAAAAATGGGCAATCGGGGCAGCGCTCCATGCAAATTGGGCATCGGGAACATCATCATAGCAATTGCGAGTGTAAAGAAAATGCTTCGCCCATCGCATCGCTCCGTCAACGACTTCAAGGTATCTTGACTCTCGCCAGCCGTTTCGTATTGCATCAAGGAAAGCCTGCGCCACTTGAAAGCCTTGAACATTGCGCAAAGTAGGAACTCCTTTGCCATAATGGTCACGCCAATCGCCTTTTATGGGCTTTTGCCAAAAAACGCATCGGTCGCCATTGACTGTAAAGCGTGATGCGTAATCTGTAAGTTGGTCAAGTTGCTGTCGTAACCGTTTCAATGCACTTTCGTTGCGGGTGATGAACTGGTAGTCAACGATAGGAGTTGCAAAATCAACACCGTTGGCTGCAATGTTGCCAGGCTTTTGGAAAGGATTTTCTTCACCTGTCACACCAAGCAAATCTCCTAAGGCTGGTTTTGGAAAAGAAGCGAGCCTCAAGTTTTTGGGCAACCAACCAAACTCGTTCATGATGGGAGCGCTCGGCAATTTGTCAGCGAAAGTTTGCCAAAGCCATTGGTGAACGAATCGGTTAGGGTCATCAGTGCTGTTCAAATTCCTGTGCCAAAGGATGCGAAAATGGCTTTCAATTGTTTCGTTGCCTTGCGGGTAACGCAACCAACGAAAACCTTTGACAGCATGAGGAAAAACAAGCGCAAAAAACTCCCGTCCCTTGTCCTTCGTCACTTGCTCTGTGTTCCTTGCACTATGTCCTATGTTCCAACAATATGCGCTTGCGATATAGCGTTCGCTGTGGTCAGTTAAACGGGCTGTGATGAACTCATAGGCAATGTAGGTGCGTGAAGATGGTTTCCAAAGCCCAACGACAGGCAAAGGGTAAGCGCCAAAAGGCGGTGCGTAACTCCAACCTTTTGACCATTGCGCTTGAACGAAGTTTGTCGGACCAGCATCAAGCAGAATGTATCTGTCAATGACAGGTGTGCCAATCATCCAGCCTCGTTGGTGGAAAATTTCAGCGCCAGGAAGAGAACAGACAAGAAAGTGGAATGGAACTTGACCAAAATTCTCTTGCCATGACGAAGGATTAAAACTTCGGAGTTGTAACTTGAAATAAATTTGCGGGTAAGGGTCATTGGCAAACAGGCGAACCTCAATAAATGAAGAATTGTCAAGTTCAGGAGTTGGCACGGCTTTCAGTGGATTGAAACTTAGAACTTGCATTGCCCTTTCCTTACGAACTTGAACTGAAGTTGCGAAAATGTTGTCAAGGCTTCCAAAGCGGATTGCGGTTATTGGCTTGCGGTGATCTGACGGTTGAATTGCAAAACCCCAATATCGCCCCTTCTCGCCTAATGCAAAAACTTGTATAAGCCCGTTGCTTATGTTTTGAGCCGACAAAAGCGAAACAATTAAGACTTGAACAATTGTCAATCCCAAAAATCGCCTCACAGTCATCGCCTCCTATTGCTTAATTTACTGACATCATCAAACAAAAATTTATCTTTGTCTGAAAGCCAAAGCAAAACCAGAAAGCCTCAACGCTTGAAAATTTTTTTCGTTTTCCTTTTTTCTTGATAGTGCAAAAAGCCCTGCAAAACAATACCAACTGCGCAAGCCTGTTGATTATCAAAACTTCATCAACGGACTTCTGAGCAAAGAATGGCAAACTTTATTTTGGAGTGCAACCATACTTGCCCGAATAGGAGGTGTTTTTTATGGCAACCTTGCCAACTTACTCTATGTTCATCGGTGGCAAATGGGTTCAAAGCGAAAGTGGGAAAACCTATCCTGCTATCAACCCCACAACAGGAGAAACCATCGGCTTTGTGCCAGAAGGGACTCGTGAGGACGCAAGAAAAGCCATCGCTGCTGCAAGAGAAGCACAACCCAAATTAGCAAAAATGACCGTTTGGGAGCGCTCAAAATTGCTTTTGAAGTTAGCCGATGCTATTGAAAAGAGGCGGGAAGAATTAGCACGCATCTTGAGTTTAGAGCAAGGACATGTTTATCTCACTGAATCCCTTCCTGAAGTGGATTTGACTGCACTGAACTTTCGCAACGCTGCCGAACATATCAAATGGCTGGAAACTCCCGTGATCCCTGTCCAAGACCCTAACAAGCGTGTCATCACTATTCGCCAACCTCGTGGAGTTTACGCTGTCCTAACTCCTTTCAACTTTCCGATGGCAATTCCGAGCGAATATTTGCCTTATGCTTTGGCTGCTGGCAACACTGTTGTTTGGGTTCCATCGCCTACGACATCTATTTGTGCCATCAAGTTGATGGAAACTTTGGTTGAAGGTGGTTTGCCCGAAGGTTTCGTAAATTTGGTCACAGGTCCTGGTTCGGTTGTCGGTGATGAGATTGTTGCCAACCCAGGCACAGATGCTATCGCAATGACAGGAGGCTCAGAGACAGGAAAGAAAGTAGCAGAAAGGGCAGCGGGAAAGCCTTTGCTCTTGGAGTTGGGCGGTAACGGACCAACGATTGTCCTTGAAGATGCCGATTTGGAAAGAGCAGTCAAACAAATCGCCAAGGCTGCCTTTTTCGCAGCAGGTCAAGTTTGCTCGGCGACAGAAAGGGTTTTCGTCCACAAGAGACTAAAGGAGGATTTTGTTGATGCCATCACAGAAGAAGCCAGAAGTTATCGCTTGGGCGATCCCTTTGACACTCAAACAATGATGGGACCTTTGAACAATCAAGGCGTTGTTATGAAGATGAAGAAACACATTGCTGACGCTTTGGACAAAGGTGCAAAACTCGTTTTCGGCGGCAAGCAGCCAGAAGGCTTGTCAGGTCAAAACTTTTTTGAGCCAACCATTATAACCGATTTCACCCCCGACAGCCTTGTCAACCTTGAAGAAACTTTCGGTCCTATCATACCTATTGTCGGTTTTGATGATGAGGAGGAAGCATGGCAATATATTGAGGCTTGCGATTTAGGATTGGTTTCGGCAGTTTTCACTAAGGACATAAACAAAGCGTGGCGATGGGCAGAACGGTTGAGGACGGGAATAGTTGTCGTCAACGATTTCTCCAACTACTGGGAAACCCACATCCCCTTTGGCGGTATGGCAGGCAAAAGAAGTGGCATCGGACGGTTAGGTGGAAAATATACTTTGCTGGAAATGACCGATTTGAAGACGATTGCCTTCCATATTGAATGAACTTCTCAATTGCCGAAAAATTTCTGATGGATAAAACTACGCAGCATAAAGGCACTTGCCAACAAAATTGGCGGCAAAAAGCGAACTCAATGCGTTCAACTGCTGGCGAAAGGAATGAATCTTGTATGAAGGAAGTCAAAGTCGCTACTTCAATTCAAAAGGTTGATGCGTGGACAGTTACTTGGAGAGGACTTGTTGCAGGAGCGGTAGGTGCTGCTGCTATTGGCTTGGGTTGCCCTTATGCGACGATGATTCTCAAAGGCTCTTATATGGACATTGACTTTTCGGCACCTGCTGCTATTTTTGTCTTTTTTGTCCTTACTGCCATCATCAACCCTATTCTTTCAAAGTTCAACAAAAATTTTTCTTTGCGCTCTGGCGACTTGATGACTGCCTATGCCATGATGCTGGTTGCTACTGCTATTCCGACTATGGGTTTTGGAGCACAACTTATCCCTATCATCTCTTCCGTCTATTACTACGCCACTCCTGAAAACCGATGGGCTGAATTGATTCATCCTTACCTTCCAACCCATCTCGTTCCAACAGACAAGGAAGCCATCTGGTTTTTCTATCAAGGTTTGCCTGAGGGAAGAAGTATCCCCTTTTGGGCATGGTCTAAACCTTTGGTTTGGTGGATTGCTTTCATTTCAGCCATTTATCTTTTAATGCTTTGCTTGATGGTCATTTTGAGAAAACAATGGGTTGAGCATGAAAGATTGGTTTACCCTTTGACACAACTTCCTACAGAAATGGTTATGGCTACTGCAACGGGTTTCTATCGCAAAGGCATGACATGGGCAGGTTTCCTTTTGCCTTTCGTCTTTGGTAGCCTAAAAGGCTTGAATTATTACTTCCCAGCCTTCCCTGATGTTCGTGAAGCCTTTAGTGTCCCTTGGTTTAGAGAAACTCAGCAATTGATTTTTCGCCTTAGTTTCCCCATGATGGGTTTCTTCTTCCTCGTTAACGCTGACATTTTGTTCAGCCTTTGGTCGCTCAACTTTTTGGCTCAAATCGTTCGTGGGATTTTGACCATCATTGGCATTCAAATCCCGTCTGGACTTGGCATTTACGGTTCGCCTTATCCCATTTATCACTTTTTGGGAACGGGCGCTTTCTTTCTGTTAGTTATCAGCAATTTGTTTGTTGCTCGTCATCACCTTAAGGCTGTTTTGCGAAAAGCCCTTTGGAATGATGAACAAGTTGATGACAGCAATGAAGTTTTGAGTTACCGTTGGGCTGTCTTTTTGTCCTTAGTTGCTTTCTTGTTTGCTTGCTGGTGGATGACAAAATCGGGTTTGGTTTGGTGGGCATCGGTGTTGTTTCTCGTTGTCGCTTTCGTTATCTTTTTGGGCTTAACACGCATCGTTGTTGAAGGCGGGATGGCTGAAGCAGTCGCACCAACAATTGCACCAACGGTCATGGTCTCGGCTTTGGGAACAGAAACTTTTGGTCGGAAAGGTTTGGTGGCTTTGGGGCTTTCTTATGTTTGGTGCTCGGACATTCGCACCTTTGTCATGGTTTCTGCTGCCAATGCTTTGAAGATGGCTTCATCTTTGAAAAGCGGTCATCGTTTGTTCCTTTTCGCTCTCGCTCTGGGCGTCTTTCTTTCTTTGTTTTCTTCGGTTTTCATGACGCTTTATTTAGGCTATCGGGTCGGAGCCATTAACACTAACACATGGTTTTTCATTGACGGACCGACTTACCCTTATCGCTATGTTGCCGAAAAAATTCTCAACCCTCATAGCCCAAGATATGATGGGATGGCAATTGCTGCCTTCGGTGCTGGCATCACGGCGCTTTTGACGAGTGTTCGTCGCTTTCTTGTTTGGTTTCCTATTCATCCCATCGGTTTTTGCATCAGCACCATTTGGCTTATGGACCAGTTGTGGTTCACTTGCTTTCTGAGTTGGCTTTTGAAAGTTGCAATCCTCAAGTATGGCGGTTTTCAAAGTTATCGGCGAGCCATTCCTTTCTTCTTGGGTCTAATTCTCGGTCAGTTCACTTGCAACGGCTTTTGGCTTATTTTGGATTACCTAACTGGACACACTGGCAACACTATCTTTTGGATTTAGTGTTGGGATGATTGTCAAACCATAAAATTTTCGTCGCTGGCAAAAGCGATTCATTAACCTTAGCCATACTGGATGTTTGCCGTAACGATTGAGCAGGTGCATGACAAACTTCAAAACTTGCTCTTTACTCCTTGTCAGCACGATTTCAAAGTAGGCACTGATTTCTAAACCGAATTTTTGTGCTGGTCTAATGATAAGACTTGTGGCATGGGCTTGTAAAAAGGTTTTCTTCAAAGCGTCAATTTTCAAATTTCAGCCGAACAAAGTGGGGGAAGTAAAGGCGAGAATCCTCAAGAAGTAAACGAAAGTCAAAGGAGTTGGAAGCGTAAGTGATGAGCAAATCCTTTGCTCCAGAAAGAAACGGGTGAGCCTTTGCAGCGTAACAGAAAACCGATG
>JANXCD010000089.1 GCA_025060305.1 Armatimonadota bacterium
GGCAGCCCACTTTGCTTCTGACGAGAAAGGTTATGAGCACAACAGCCGACATTTACCGCTTCTTCAACCCCTACCCATGGCATTTGCGTCCTATCAAGCCTTGGCTCGCTGAGTTCAGCGAACTTCCACCGATTGAATTCGTCGGATTTTGCTCAGAGCACAATTTGCCAATGCCTTTCGTTCACAGCAGCAAGTTGATTTCGCCTCCTGAAGGTGCACATATCGGAACGATGATAGTTGCTGAAGTTGAAATTTGCGTTAAAGGCGAATTGGCAAGCCAATGGGGTTACTTGTGGCTAATTCGCCGTCAAGGAGTTCCTATCAGCGACCAAACAGGACCAAAATCGCAAAGTTGGGGATGGTGGTGGTTTTACCAACCGCTTTTGTTCGTCAACGAAAGCAGGCAGGCTCTGTTCAAGATGAAAGTGGCTTTGCCACTTGTCAGCAACACAACTGCTGGCTACTTTGAAGTTCGTGGTCTGCCCTATCCGAAAACAAGCCCTTTGCCCAACGATGCATCGTTGATGCAAAGGCTTTGGGACGAAGCGACTAAGTTAGGTGAAGTTTGGGTTTGGGGTCGCTAAAGCGAGCGAAATGGTTATTTTAAACTCTCAAGCCCACGACAGTGTTTGCGACAATTTGGCGAATTTTCTTCACGCTTTCGCTCAAACTCATGCCTTTAACGAAAACGCTTGATGTGCCACCGACGAGAATATTTGCGCCGTTGCGTATCATGGTCGGCGCTAACTCAAAACTCACATTGCCGTCAACTTGAATGAAAGCGTCGTTGCCAATTCTTCTAATCCGCTCCTTGACATCGGCAATTTTTCTGACAGCCGATAAAACCACTTTTTGACCAGCGAAACCAGGATTGACAGTCATAACGAGCACTCCATCAACATCTTCAAGCAGGTAGTCAATGACACAAGGTGGAGTTGCAGGATTGATAGCAACAATGGCTGAAACGCCTGCATCTTTGACTTGCTTGATGGCACGGTGGACATGGTAGGTGCTTTCAAAGTGGACTGAGATAAACTGAACACCTATTTCCACAAACCTGTCAATGTAGCGTTCTGGCTCTTCAACCATCAAGTGAACATCAAAGGGCAACTGTGTTATCTGGCGTAGGGAACGCACAACATCAAACCCCATCGTCAAGTTCGGGACAAAGTGTCCGTCCATGATGTCAAAATGCAAGCCGTCAATGCCAGCGGATTCAAGTTCACGAATATCACGCTCAAGGTTGCACCAGTTGGCGCACATCATTGAAGCAAAAATTTTCACGGGCTCGTTCATGGTCTTATCACCGCTTTCATGGCTTTTCGCTCCTTTACGGCTTTGATTGCTTCAAGGATTTCGTCAAGGGCAAAAAAGTGAGTGAAGTAGCGCTCGGCTTTTATCCTACCATCGGCGAGAAGTTTTAGAGCCGCTTTGTGATGTCTTGGGACACTCCCGTGTGAGCCGAAGATGAAAGCCTCTCGGTAGTGAATGAAATTTGAGTCAAACTCAATTTTTCTTGAGCCGGGCGGTAAGCCAGCAAACAAGTTCACCCTGCCACGATGAGCGACCATCCTTATCGCTTGCTCTTGCGCTTCCTCGCTCGCACCTGCAGTCAATATCACATCTGCACCTTCACCTTCTGTTTCCTCAAGCACTCTCTTGACTGGGTCTTCTTCGGAAGAGCAAATGAACACATCGGCTGGAATGCCCATTTCAATTGCCATTTCAAGTCGCTTTCTTGACCTTTGTATGGCTATCACTTTGCCAGCACCAAGAACTTTCGCTAACTCAACAAGCAAGCATCCAACAGGACCAAGACCAAACACAACCACTGTCTCGCCAGCAGAAAGATTTGCAAGTTCGTATGCGTTTAAACAGCAACCAATTGGCTCTGCAAGGGTTGCAGCAATATCGTTAACTCCGTCGGGTATTTTATGCACTGGTCCATACTTCATCGTCGTCTCGTTGAGCAAAATGAACTCAGCGAAACCGCCGGGAAACTGATAACCGATTGCGTAATTGATTGGGCAATTGTTTCCAAGACCGCGCCTGCACATTTCGCAAATTCCGCAGGGAACATCAGCACCTATCGCCACTCTATCGCCGACTTTGAACTGCGTTATTGCTTCTCCAACTTCAACCACTTCACCTGCTATTTCATGTCCGAGTATAGCAGGAGGGCGAACCCTTGGGTTGCCATGATGGAAAATTCTCACATCCGAACCGCAAATTGAACATGCCTTTACTCGCACAAGCATCTCCCAAGGATGGTTCACTGACGGAGTTTCAATCTTTCTGACTTCCATCCTTTCTGGACCGAGGAACAAAGCAGCCTTCATTGTTTCACCCCCTCATCAAAATCGGAGCAAAGAGCAATCACTTTGATTGCTTGCAACTTCCCAGAACTCAACTTGACGAAGGTTTCTGGGAGTTCTTCCAACTTGACTTTGTGAGTTAACAAAGGCTCAATGACTAAATCGCCTTTCGCCATCCAGTTCAAAACTTGATGCCATTCAGGCTCAGGAACAGAGTTCCAACTTCCGACGATGCAAACTTCGCTTCGGAGCAATTTTGAAATGAGCGCTTTTTCAATTTTCACATCGCCGTGAGGGTTGCCAATCAAAAGGACAAAACTGCGCTTGCTTGCGACTTTGAGTGCCATCGGAAGGACGCTGGGTGCGCCAGCAGCATCAACAATGACATCAATCTTTCCGAGCAAACTGCTTTCAATTTCCTCTTTGCTGACACTTTTTGCCCAACCGTTTTTTTCTGCAATTTCCGTCTTCCAATCAGCCACATCAAAGATGAAAACTTCGCTTTTGGGATACATCGCTTTGATTATCTGGCAAACAATTAAGCCGATTGTGCCTGCACCGAAAACGAGAAACTTTTTGCTACCAGTAAGTCTTAACCTCATCAAGGCATGCAATGCAACTGCCGATGGTTCAGTGAGCGCTGCGTGCACAACATTGACTCCGTCAGGAACAGGCACGAGGCTGGATGTTGGTGCTACTACAAACTCGGCGAAGCCTCCGTCTCTCCTTGAACCGAGGTAATCGTAATTTTCGCACAAGTTGAACAAACCTTTTAGGCATTGTTCACAATTTCTGCAAGGTATGAGCGGATACACCGCCACTGGCATCCCAACAAGCAACTTATCAACGCCCTCGCCTACCCCTTCCACATAGCCAGCAAATTCGTGCCCTGGGATTATGGGATGCCGATATGCTCCAGTTTCCATAACCCTTGGAACATCAGAACCGCAAACGCCACAAGCAACGACACGAACGAATGCTTCGCCATATCCTGGGCTTGGTGTTGGCAAATCACGGACACTGAACTTGCCCGGCGCATCAAGGACGAAGGCTTTCACGAACTTTCACTCCTTGACTTTCACTCTTTCACATAGTCACGCCAATAGCGAACAGATTCAATCAAGTCATTTAGGACTCTGTCTTCGTAAGGTCGGCGCTCACGATGAGAGATTTCCAAAGTCAATGTCACTTCTTTCGCACCAGAACGCTTAAGAGCGTCAATGACCAATTTTGGGTGAACTTTGCCGTTGCGGTTGTATTCCTCGGTGAAGGGCCAATGTCCGCCCTTATCTTGCAGGCTTTGCTTTATGTGCACAACTGGCGAAATGCTACCAAACTCCTCAAGCCATGCATAAGGGTCTGTGTCACGAGGGTCTTCAGAGAGCACATCACCATGATCAACATCCAAACACATTAGGAAAGGCACAGCAGCCTTTTCGTTCACGGCTTCATAGAGCATCCTTGCCTTTTCAATCGTTTCGCCCATTTCCCTCGGAATAGACATCGGCTCAAACATAAGGAATTTCAAACCACAGTCACTTGCTACCTTTGTCAACTCTTGCCACAACCTCACACCTTCTTTTAGCCTCTCAGTGTGTTTCTTTGGGTCTTTACACTCGCTCACTGACATTATGCCGAAGTGACTTCCGCTGCCAATAGCGCCAAATTCCTTGCTGAGTTTGAAGAAACGCTCAAACCACTTGAACCACATTCGCCGCATCAAAGGGTCGGGATGAAGGAGATGGTTAACTCTTGTGAAAGCACTTGTGAAGGTCGTTTCAATCGTAACTTGGTAGCGCTGCGTTGCTTCTTTCACTCTCGCCACTTGGTCGGCGATGACCTCCTTGTCCCAAAAGGGATTGAGCAAGTCGGCAACGAATTGGCAGTATCTTAGCCCAAGAGTTTCACCAACTATGCGAGCCCAAACTTCAGGTTCAGGAAAGCGATTGATGGCAAAGCCACAATTGATGCCAAGTTTTAACTTCAATGTGCTTTCAGTTTGAGTTGTAGTCTCTACAGTTTCCTTTTGAGTTGCGGTCTCTATCATGTTACCAACACCTCATCCATTGCCTTTTGGCATCGGATTTGAATGCAACAAAACAGACATTGCATCCGAAAAGAGTGACCGTCAAAATGAAAAGGCACAACTAATTATAACTTTTGGCAAAAACAGGTGATGCGTTTTGAATGTCAAGGAAATAAGGCGAACGGTAGGAATGGTTATCCCAGTTTGGTTCAACAAGGAAATGCCCAAAGAAGGCATTGAAGAATTGCTCTTCGCTACCCTTGAGGACTGGGAGATGTTCGTTTTGCCCCAACGAGTTGTCATCGTTTTGGACGGATGCGAATGGTGCATAAAGCCAATAAGGCAAGTTCAAAAAGTTTTGCAGGGAGAATTTTGGTCAATCATTTTGCAAGAGCACAACACAGGCAAAGGTGGCGCCGTGATTGCAGGCATTGAAAAACTGCTTTCCTTTGACCAGCCTGAATACATTGTTGTTCGTGACTGCGATAACGACCATTGGCTCACTGACTTGCCCAGACTTTGGCAACTTGCAAAGTTGATTAAAAGGGAGCGCCAAACGGACAAAATCCTCGTCATAGGTCGTCGCAACGATTTGCATTTTCCTATGAGTTTTGCAAGGGGCGAATGGGAACGAATTACTGACGAAATTCTGCTGGAATCAGCAAAGTTCGCTTTGGCAAAAGAAGGAAAAGTTCCCGACTTGACTTTTTGCTCCTTCCACACTTTTGAGCCTCCAGATTTCTTGTCTGGCTACAAACTTTTCACTGCTCAATCTGCAAAGTTGGTTTGCAACGCCATAAAGGAGGAGCATCAAAAGTTCCCTGAACTTGATTTGATGCGCTATGGTTGGGAAGGAGTTTCATGTTTGTCAATTTTGCTTAATGAAGGAATTGTGGCAGAAGTTGAGAGGATGACTTACCGCCGCCAACCAATTACAGGTTACGGTGACGAAGCGAGCGCTAACCTTTACGGTCGTCAAATCGCCTACGCTTTGAAACGATGTGGCTTAAGGGGCGAAATTGCAAGGCTTTTGTTTGACAACGCTTCAAGGCGCTCACTCCTTTGGACACAGCAACCTCATAGAGCAATACTTTCGGAAGTCCGCAGAACTATCTTGACAGAACTTGATGCCTTCGCTGAAATCACTAATGACGAATTGCTTTTCTTCTGAGCAAAGCCTAATTGTTGTGTCACAATTTTATTGCCAAATTGGCACTTGTTCATTCTAAAGGTCGTTCTGAAAGGGAAGGGCAAAACCTTTGCTGAAGCGGAAGACGGAAAAGGCGACTAAGCAACTTCGCTTTGTTCAAGGAGGCTGAAACCATGAAATGGCTTAAGAAAATATGGCAGCAGTTTTTTGATAACTTTGTTTCGCATGTTTTGGTTGTGCCAGAAAGAGACCCAGCAGCAAGGACAGGGTTTTTCGGCTGGATTGAGATTATCTTGTGCTACCCGGGCGTCCATGCCATTTGGCTTCACCGAATAGCCCACTTCCTTTGGAAAATCAAAGTTCCAGTCATCCCACGACTAATTTCCCACATCAACAGGTTCTTGACAGACATAGAAATTCACCCAGGCGCAAAAATCGGCAAAGGTGTTTTCATTGACCATGGTGCTGGAGTTGTCATCGGAGAGACGGCTGAAGTGGGCGACGATGTGACCATGTATCAAGGAGTGACACTCGGTGGAACTGGAAAAGAAAGGGGCAAAAGGCATCCCACAATTGGCAACAATGTAGTCATCGGCGCTGGTGCTATCATCCTTGGAAACATCACCATCGGCAACAATTCACGAATTGGTGCTGGCTCTGTCGTTGTTAAGCCTGTTCCGCCAAATGCAACAGCAGTTGGCGTCCCAGCAAAAATTGTCAGCATCAATGGAGTCAAAGTTGAGCCTCTGGAACACCACAGAATTCCCGACCCTCAACTTGAAATGCTGAGGCAATTTGAAATTCAACTGGACGAATTGAGAAAGCGAGTTGAAGCCTTGGAGCAAAATTCTACCGTTGAACACACAAGCAACCCAAAGCAAAACAAATGAGCAAGCGAAACTTGAAAAAACGAATGCGAATTTTGGCAGATGAAAATCCACCTGATTTTTTCGGAGGGCACGCCTACTGGCGTGCCAATTTTCTCGTGATCTTTGGCAAGGTAGTAACCCTAATCTCCGAGCGCCGATCTGCCGATTTTACCGACCTGCCGATTTTGCCGACCTGCCGACTTGCCGAAATTCTCGGCTTGGCAGTAGCCTCGCCCTCCGATCACACCTTGCATTCTAACTTTTCCAAGCCATTGGATTTGCTGGTCCGTGACCTTTGCCGAGCGGAAGTGCTCCTTTGATGGCAGCAGTGATGAAATCTTTCGCTTGTTTCACTGCCAATTTGATGTCAAGCCCAGATGCCAATCCAGCAGCGATAGCAGAAGCGAAAATGCAGCCTGTTCCGTGAGTGTTTTTGGTTTGAACTCTTGGCGCTCTAAACTCAAAGAAATCTTTGCCATCGTAAAGGATGTCAACAGACTCGGTTGTCCCTTCAAGGTGACCGCCTTTGACGATAACGAATTTAACCCCAAACTCATGTAGCCTTTTCGCTGCTTCCTTCATCTCGTCAAGGGAAAGGATTTCCATGTTCGTAAGTGCCTTCGCTTCGTGCAAGTTGGGAGTAATGACTGTCGCTAAAGGCAAAAGTTTGGTTTTGAGCGCATCAACGGCATCAGGTCGCAAAAGGGGAGCGCCACTTTTAGCAATCATCACTGGGTCAACAACCAAAGGTTGAAGGTTGTGTTTGCGGACTTGTTCAGCGACAACTTCAATGATGGCTGCACTTGACAACATCCCAGTTTTGACAGCATCGCAACCTATGTCGGTAACGCAAACTTCAATTTGCTGGGCAACAAAATCAGGTGGCATTTCAATGACTCCGTAAACTCCTGTCGTGTTTTGAGCCGTAAGAGCCGTTATCGCTGTCATCCCAAACGCTCCCAAAGCGGAAACAGTTTTCAAGTCAGCCTGAATTCCTGCGCCTCCGCCTGAGTCTGAACCTGCGATTATGAGCACTCTGGGAATTGCCATCAAACTTCACCCCCAACGAAATTTCTCTCGTTTTCTGCCAAAACGACCAAGTTATCTCGGTGAACAACTTCTGGTTTTTTGCTTGCTCCCAGAATTTTTGTCACTTTATCCGAATGCATGCCAGCGATTTTCCTGAGTTCATCGGCAGAGTAGTTGGAGATGCCTTTTGCGAACAAAATTCCAGCGCCGTCAATCAGAGCCACCACATCGCCACTTTCAAATTCGCCTGAGATGCCCAAAACTCCTGCTGGCAACAGGCTTTTGCTGTCGGCGATTACACTCCTTTTTGCACCTTCGTTGACAACGATTTTTCCCTTCACCCTCGGCACGAAAGCCAGCCACCTTTTCCTT
>JANXCD010000008.1 GCA_025060305.1 Armatimonadota bacterium
ATCACGGACTGCATTGTTGAGGGTGTGAAGCCAACCCAAAAGTTGACCGAAAACCAACATTCCAACCATCAGTAAAACCAAAACGCTGGCTACGATGGAAAACTCCACAATGCTTTGTCCTAATCTTTTGCCTAATTTTGGAGGCGTCCATGCTGACATTTTTAGTCCCCCTTGTAGCGCAATTTTCTGTTGCCGATTATAACCTTTGCTTTTGAGATTGTCAATGATTAGGTTTGAGTCCAAGATTTACTCAGGAAGGCTTCTTTCAGGCGACGAGAGCAAATTGCCAACTCTTTTATTCCATTTGGCACCAAAAATTTCAAGGTCCTTTAACGATTCAACTAAAGAGTCTTGGTAGAGGGGTGAAGGCTTTTGAACTTGTGGTATTGGTTGCCTTCCCTTCATTAAAATTAGACATGCCAAAATCAAAACTGCCGATATGAGTATTAGTTTTGCCTTTCGCATCGCTTTTCACCAACTTTGATCGGCACAATTGTTCAGCAGGACTAATGCAGTTAGTCCCAAAATGACTTTTGAAGATTACTCAAGGGCATAGGTTCTTCATGCCTTACTTACAAAGTATGTTGCTGGCTCATTTAGAGTGTAAGTTCTAAACCAACTTTGTTACATACTCAAAAAGTTGTTGGCAGGATTAGGGGTCAGATGAAATCTTCCGCTGCTTATGAACTCTCACAAATTAACTCGTTCGCTCTTTACTTCAAGATGTGTTGGTAATATGCCTTTAGATTTTTCGGCAGGGTAGTAGCCCTGCCCTTTGAGAGATTTTTAGCCAATTCGGAGGGCACGCCTACTGGCGTGCCGATTTTTTCTGTCTTGATTTCTTCTGTTGAGCAATAGTCCGACCTTGAGGTTACACCAATAAACTTTTGAGTAAAGAGTGAACTCGTTGCTTCGGTCTGGAATCGGAAATTTAGCCAAATTGTTGAATTGGGAATTTTAGCGAAACTTTTGTCCCTTCGCCTAAGTGAGAATGAATTTCCATTGAACCGTTCAAATCTTGCTCAACAAGGTTGCGAACAATTGTCAGTCCAAGAGTTGAACTATTCAATCTCTCGGGATCAAATCCTTTGCCGTTGTCTGAAACTTCAAGTTTCAATTCGTTTCCAGACTTTTCCCATCGGACAGTGACAATGCCAGTGTTTAAGTCAAAGGCATGTTTACAAGCGTTCCAAACAAGTTCGTTGATAATTGCTGCGAGGGTGCCTGCTTGTTTAGGTGTAAGGTTGACTTCCGGTCCGACCACAGTAAATCGGACATTTTTGCCTTCACCCTTCGCTCGCTCAATTGACCAATTAGCCAACTGCTGAACCAATTCTCGCAGTTCAACGGAATCTCCTTTTGAACGGGCGAGCAAGTCGTGGACAGTAGCGAAAACCCTAATTCGCTCAGCAGCATCAAGCAAGACCCTCTTTGCTTCTTCATTGGAATTGCGAGCCTGAAGTCTTAACCAACTGACGATACTTTGCAAATCATTTTTAACCCTATGGTGAATTTCGGAACGAATTAAGGTATAGCCACTCAGAATTTTTTGTCGGATTTCAATCAGGCGAGCCACTATTCCAGCATCGGTTCTTAAGATTACAAAGTCATCTTTCACTGTCAAACCGTGCGGGAAATTTTTTATTTCTGGCGGTTCACCCCAACCCCATCTCAATTGCATCCTTTCGTCCCAAATGAAAATTCCAGTCTGACCGAGAAGTGTCCAAGGCAAAAGCGATGTTGGAATTTCATTACCCCAAGCAGCAAAAGCAATTTTGCGAAGCAAATTTCTTGGAAAAAGTAAAAACTGCAAAGGTGAAAGTTTTACAATATCAGTCAAAGGAATGTCAAGGATGATTGTGAGCCGACAACGATTTAGGAAAGCAGCACAATGGGCTAAAGGCTCAGAACCTCGCAGCAAGCCTTTTGGTGCGAAACAAAGTTTCTTGCGATGAAATGCCTTAAGAGCAAAGGGTTCGTCAGTCATCGGAACAAGCCTTCCAATCAAACGCTCGTCCCATTCACCATTTTTTGCTGCGATGATGGTAGCGAAGTTTTTGCCCTCAGCGAAAAGCAATTGCCCTTCCCCTTTGCCCAAAGCCGTTAGGGCTTGAAGGGCTTGAGCGGCAACGGTGAAATCTTCCAAATGCAATTGCTGTCGTAAAGTTAGCGCTAACTCAGGCAACATCACTGTTAAATCACCACTTGAATAAAATCAGGGAGCGAGACCCAATATTGTCGCCTCAACCAAGGCAACTCCTAATAATTGCTTACCGTAACTTCAAAATTCATCACCTCAAAACCCTCACATCTCCACGGCGGACAGTCAAGCCGATTTGGTCAAGAAACTCAAGGAGAGGGATCGCATATTTTCTGGTTGTGTTGATAGCCTCACGAAATTGAGATGCAGAGAAACTTCCTTGTTGTTCGCAAAGTTGACGGGCAACTTGCTTTGCCTGCTCAATTGTGCTCGGATGAAAAATGAACTCTGCGATGCGAACTAATTTACCGTGCTCAACTAAAAGGTTGAGCAAATCCGATGCTTGCTCTCGGTCTGAAAACTCTGATAAAAGTTCGTCAAGTTCAGGTGGCGCAAATCCTGCTGACTTGACCTTTTGCTCTATCCTTTGTGCCCATCGCTGTTGCTCGTCAGTTAATTTGATTTCGTGGGATGGAAGACGAACGAGTTCTTTATCAAGGGCAATTTCACCTGATTGAGCGAAACTTTGAAGCAAAGGCTCAAAAATTTCTACCGTTAAACCCACAGCGCTTCTCAATTGTTCCTTCGGCATCCCACGACGTAATGGTCTTTCAGCGTGATAGCGTTGCAACTGTGAAAAAATGACTTCACGAGTTTTGTTGATGAGTTCTTTGATGATAAGAGTTTGGTTGTCTAACATTGTCGCAACATTAGTTTTAATCAGTTCATCGGCAATTTGTTGAGCCTGCTCTGGGTTCACAAAAAGCCTTTTTGAAATTTCACTTAAAGTCAAACCAATTTCGCTTTCGGATAAGAGTGCAGCAATGTAGGCTCGTTCATCTTTCGCTTTTCGTTCCAAACTTTGCAACTCCGAAGCAACTTTTCGTCGCCTTCGTTTTTTCGGCAAAGGCTCAAGGACTTGACCTCCACCGATTGTCACCATCGGCGAATAGGTTCGGATAACGAACAGGTCACCCCAAGCGCAAGCGACAGGTTTGTCAAGTTGAATTTCGGCGAAAGTTTCATCGCCAAGTTCAAATTCATCACGGTCAAAAAGGAAAATCCGACCAATTCGTTCGGCAGTTCCAATGTAAAAACGGATTGGACTGCCGTGACGAATTCTTGGGACAGAAACAGAAGGATGAAAAGCATTAATTGGCAAAGTTTTCAAACGGACATCAATCCTGTCAGTTGAAATCAAAGAGTTAGGAAAAGCCACGACATAGCCCCTCTCAATTACTTCTCTTCCAACACCGCCTAAATTCATCGCTGCCCGTTGACCAGCAAAGGCAACTTCAGCAGGTTTGCCATAAGTGTGCAAAGAGCGAACACGAGTGATAATGCCTTTTGGGACAACTTCAACTTCATCACCAACATGAACCATTCCAGAAAAAATTGCACCACGAACAATAGTTCCAAAGCCAGCCTTAACAAAAATGTCATCAATTGGCAATCGCAACGGTCTTGTTATGTCTTTTGCTGGAACTTCTTGAGCAACGGCATCCATGATTTGCAAAAGTTCATCAAGCCCTTCGCCAGTCACTGAAGAAACCGCTATTATCGGCGCATCTTCAAGGAAAGTTCCTTTGAGTTTTTCTGTAATGTCATCTTTGATGAGCGCAAGCCAATCGTCGTCAACAAGGTCTCGTTTCGTTATGACGATAATCCCTCGTTTTGCCTTCAGCAGTTGTAGGATTTGCAGGTGTTCAATAGTTTGTGGCATTACACCTTCATCGGCAGCGACAACGAACAAAACCATGTCAACTTCAGAAGCGCCAGCAAGCATGTTGTGGATGAACTTTTCGTGCCCTGGGACATCAACTATGCCTGCAATGATGTTACTTGGCAAAGTCAAATGAGCGAAGCCAAGGTCAATGGACATGCCCCGCTCCCGCTCTTCTGGATGGCGGTCGGTCTCAATTCCTGTCAAAGCCTTAATTAAAGTTGTTTTGCCATGATCAACATGACCTGCAGAGCCAACAATTATGTGCTTTACAGCCATTCCAAACCACCACCAAACATTTTAGCGTAATGCGCTTTGCTCAAAAATTTTTCATGCTATTTACTTGGAAAAAGTTCAGTGACCGTAAGATTTTGCCTCGTTTTTGCATCGCAGATTACTTTTGAAATGCTTTTGCAGGTTAACTTTTGTCGCCCCTTTTTCGTTTCAAAAAGTGGCTCTGAACTGACTTGACCATTCAAGTCAGGAATTCAGCAGCACTTACTTTTGGATGAACTTTCAAAAGTGAAACAAAACAAAGTAAAGAGCCATTCTCAATAATTTCTTGTCAAAATTTCAGGCTTAGGTTAGAGCCTACTCTTTTACCTTTCTATTAGGAGAAAGGGTTATGATGAGCAAAACCGAGGAAAAATTTCAGAGCCGTCGTTCAATTGGCGCTCGCATAGCAGAATGGTGGAGCCAACTTAAGAGAAAACCATACGAGATAGAGGCTCAAAGGAAGGTTGTTATTGTCGGCAGTCCCAATGTGGGCAAAAGTCTTGTTTTCAACCGCTTGACAGGAATTTATGTCACTGTTTCAAATTATCCAGGCACAACAGTGGAGATTTTTCGTGGTCGCACCTACATTGACAATTTC
The DNA here is from genome assembly GCA_025060305.1 of Armatimonadota bacterium. Classification (GTDB taxonomy): domain Bacteria; phylum Armatimonadota; class Fervidibacteria; order Fervidibacterales; family Fervidibacteraceae; genus Fervidibacter. The sequence goes on from JANXCD010000008.1 coordinate 4,798, forward strand.
CTTTACGAAATTATTGACACTCCCGGCATGTATTCCCTTCTGCCAGCCTCAGAGGAAGAAAGAGTCGCCAGAAGGCTGCTTATGGACGAGCGTCCAGATGTTGTCCTCCATGTTGTTGACGCAAAAAACTTGGAGCGGATGCTGCCTCTAACTTTGCAACTTATTGAGGCTGGGTTTAATGTCATTTTGGCTTTAAACATGATGGATGAAGCGAGTGAAGTCGGATTGAAAATTGACACTGAACTTCTTTCCAAAATCTTGAACATCCCTGTCGTGCCAGTAATTGCTACAACTGGGCAAGGGATTGAAAAACTAAGGAGGTTCATTCATGATGTCATCAACAAAGGAAGTGACAATCAAATACGATGCGAAACTGGAGAACGCAATTTCTCGCATAGCAGAACTTTTGAGTGACGACTATGGTCTGAGCAAAAGGGCAATTGCTTTACTACTGCTTCAAGGCGATGACGAAATTTGGAACTTGGTTGAGGAAAGGGAGAGCAAGGCAAAAGTGCAAGTCCTTAGACAAATTTTTCGTGAAATGCAAAGTAATGACGGAAGGGGTCCGATTTACCGCATAACTATGAGAAGGCAATGGCTCAGCGAAAAAATTGCTGGGAGAGTAATTGAGCAAGTTTCCCTAAGACCCATTACCTTCAAGGAAAAACTTAGCAACTTCCTTATTCACCCAGTATGGGGAACTCTTTTTCTGCTGGCACTGCTTTATTTTGGTTTTTACCAGTTCGTTGGCATCTTTGCTGCTGGAACTTTGGTTGAGTTGCTTGAGGATAAAATTTTCGGCGAATACATCCTTCCACCTGTTGAAAAGTTTTTCAACTGGCTCATACCTTGGATTTGGCTTAGAGACTTGTTTGTAGGCGAATACGGTATTTTCACACTTGGCATGCGCTATGCTATTGCACTCCTTTTGCCAATTGTCACGGCATTTTTCCTTGTTTTCTCCCTTGTTGAAGACAGCGGTTATTTCCCAAGGTTGGCTCTGCTTGTTGACAGGTTGTTCAAAAAAATAGGGCTTTCAGGTAGAGCGGTTATCCCTATGGTTTTAGGTTTCGGATGTGATACAATGGCAACTTTGGTAACAAGGATTTTGGAAACTCGTCGTGAACGAATAATTGCTACTTTGCTCTTAGCCTTAGCGATCCCTTGCTCCGCTCAACTGGGGGTGATGATGGCTACCGTATCAAAGGTTAGAGGGGGAATTTTTGTTTGGGCAACCTTTGTTTTCATCGTTTTCTTGCTCGTCGGTTACTTGACGGCGAGGATATTGCCTGGCGAACAACCTCGCTTTTTCATTGAAGTTGTGCCTTTGAGAATGCCTAGACTTGAAAATGTCTTGATGAAAACATGGACGAGGCTACAATGGTATCTGCTTGAAGTCACTCCTCTTTTCATCTTAGCCAGTGTTTTGATTTGGCTTGGTCAAATAACCCATATCTTTGACTTCGTTATTTCTGCACTTTCCTACCCTGTCCAGTGGATAGGGCTACCTAAAGAAATGGCTAAAGTGATTTTGTTTGGCTTTTTCCGAAGGGATTACGGTGCTGCTGGATTGTTTGACATGGTTGAAAAGGGCACAATAGAAAGCGTTGATTTGGTAACAACGGCAATTATTTTGACCCTTTTCATCCCTTGCATTGCTCAATTTCTAATAATGGTTCGTGAACATGGTTGGCGTGCTGCCACTGTAATAGCGGGCTTCATTTTCCCCTTCGCCTTTCTTTGCGGTTTCATTGCAAAACAATTTCTCTTACTCATGAGCCATTGGGGTTTATTGACTTGAAAGGCTTAAGTTTGGTTTTCGGCTCAATCCTTTCAAAACTTCTACTATCGTTTCCAAAGCCCAATCAATTTCTTCTTCGTTAATGACGAGAGGAGGTGCAATACGGACAACTTTTTCAGTATGAAGCGTCCCACCGACGATTAAACCCTTTTCAAGGCAACTCTTGACGAAAGCCTTCGTTGTCTCTTTCTTGGAAAACTCTATGCCTAACATCAAACCTTTTCCTCTAACATCTTCAATTTCCGACATTCCTTTTACTCGGTAATCTTCGGCAATTTTCTTCAACGCTTCTTTCAACTTTACACCCATTATTTTCGCCCTCTGCGGCAAATTTTCCTCTTCCGTAAAGTTCAAAGCAGCCAAAGCAGAAGCACATGAAATTGGATGACCGCCAAAAGTGGTGACATGGCAAAGAGGTGGGTTTTCAGCAAATGCTCTCATAATTTCCCTTCTCGCTAAGAAACCGCCTAAGGGCATTCCACCTCCTAATGCTTTGCCAACTGTTAAGATGTCGGGAACAACGCCCCAATGTTCAAAGGCAAACCATTCACCTGTCCGACCAAAACCAGTTTGAACTTCATCAAGAATGAGTAACGCACCAACTTCATCACACCTTTTGCGCAGTGAAGGGAGGAAATCATCAGGTGGAACTATTATCCCTGCCTCGCCCTGAATTGGTTCGGTTATGACTGCTGCGACGCTTTCATTGATGTTTTTGAGGGACTTGACATCACCGAAAGGCAAGAATTCAATTTCGCTAAGCAAAGGCTCAAAAGGGTGACGGTAAACTTCCCGACCTGTCACTGACAGCGAACCAAAAGTGTCGCCGTGAAAACTGTTTTTGAAAGCGATGAACTTTTTGCGACCTGTGAACTTTCTCGCCAACTTTAGTGCTCCTTCATTTGCTTCAGTCCCGCTATTAGTTGGATAATATTGCCATTCCCATTCAATTTTCCCGCTTACACGCTTACATGCTTCCTGAACAAGGGTTACGAGTTTCTCAGCCAAAGCGATTTGGACATCTTGGACAAATTCGCCATAAACCATTGTATGCAAATATCTGTCAACTTGTCTCTTAATTGCTTGAACGACTTTAGGATTTCTGTGTCCGATGTTAGTGACCGCAATGCCTGAAATGAAGTCAAGGTATCGCTTCCCTTCTTTAGAGTAAATCCAGCAACCTTCAGACCTATCAACAACAATGCCTATTGGTTCGTCAGAAGTTTGGGAGAGGTAGCGAAGAAATTTTTGCTTTAACCGTTCAACTTCAAGCATAAAGATTTGCCCCTTTCACATTCGTTGGGATTTTCGTTTCTTTTATCGTCCTTTTATTTTGTCCTTTGCTAACTCAATTGCCAACACAAATTGAAGCAAGCCATAACGATTTTAACCTTCTCAAAGCGCTATTGACACCGACCAAATTTATACTTAAACTTATTTATGCCAAAAAACGAACCCCTGCAGTGCTTGAAGCAATGTCGTCAAGGGGGTGTTTTAATTGGAGAAGACTCGTTTGTTCCGAGTTTTAGTTGTAGAAGACGAAGGAATGGTTAACCGCCTTTATAGCCAGGCTTTGGAACAAAATGGCTTTTCCGTTCATCAAGTTGCGACTGGTGAAGAAGCCGTTGAAGTCTCCCTAAGGCAAAACTTTGATGTTGCTGTTATTGACCTTAGACTACCAGGTAAGTTAGATGGATTGACAACTTTTCGTGTCCTGAAGACTCTTATGCCAGGTCTGAAGGGCATAATCGTCACAGGTTATGGCAATCGGCAGCGATTGGTTGAAGCCATCAAGTTAGGTGTTGACGGTTGGTTGGAGAAACCTGTTACTGTCAGCGAGTTAATTGAAGCGGTCAAAAGAGCCGTCTCCTCTAAGGTTGAAAGAATTTCCCAAGAAGATTTACTCTTACTTTCAACATCGGACAAAAGCGCTTTGCTGAACCTTTTCTTAAAATTGGTAATGGCTACGACGGTTTCTGATGTGGGCATTCTTTGGTTGATTGACAAAATTGACAAGACAGTTTATCCGCAAATCGTTGTCGGCAATGAGTTTTCTTCTATCCCTTCTGTCCCTTATACCCTCTCTTCCGAATGGCTCGTTGAATTGAGAGGGAAAATGGAAGAATTAATCCCAAGTCCATGCTTAATCGTCCCAATCAAATGGCAGAAGGAGATAATGGGAGCGGCAGGTCTTTGTCGTCATAAGTTCTACCCTGTCCCTTACAGTCAGTTGGACTTACAATATTTGGAGCGTTTTGCTGAATGGTTAGCCCCTATCTTGTTGACTTGGCTTTACCCGCAAGAAGTTTTGATGAACTTTACCACCATTTTGGAGACTATGGTTGGATTTTTGCACAGCAAGATTGACCCTATGGAAGAGCAACATCCAAAAAGGCTTAGAATTATCGTTAGGAAATTGGGTAAGAATTTGGGGCTTTCACTTCATCAAATCGCTTCTTTAGAGTTGGCTGCCATCATGCATGATTTGGGCAAGCTTTTCCTACCGCCTCAAATCATCTCAAAGCCAGATAGGTTAACGGATGAAGAGCGCAGCATTATACAAAAACATCCTGTCTACGGCGAAAAGTTACTTTGCCAATGGGGTTTACCTGAAAATATTGCTCTTTGGGTTCGTTGGCACCATGAGCGATACAACGGCAACGGTTATCCAGACCAAAAGCGCTCTGACGAAATTCCCCTTGAGGCTCAAATTATCGCTGTCGCTGAAGCCCTTGACACCTTGCTCTCGCCAAGACCATACAAGCCTTCTCTTTCCTTTGAAGAAGCCTTGAATTGTATTTGTCAAGAACAGGGCAAACAATTTTCACCTGTAGTTGTTGAAGCCTTAAAGGAAGTTTACGAAGAATTGAAGGAAGCATTGGAATGTAAACCTTCGGAATCGGAAAAGGGTATCATCGCAAGCGCATAAAGCAAATTCCTCTTTCGTCAATGCCGATGATGCCAGTCAGTTGGTTAACGCATTGAAGGGAAACTGCTTGCCCACATTGGCGACTGTATGGCGACAAAAAACCAAGACAATACTCTCGCAAAACTTTACCGTTTATGTTTCTGGCAACACAGCCTGAAAGGATAGTCGGCAAAGCCTTAGCGTGACCGTCGGCGAAACTTGCATTGAAACTTCCGAGATGCCTACCATCAATTGCTGGAGCGAACCTGTTAAAGTTGCATTGGTTGTCCAAAGCGACATTTCCGTCGTAAGCCAAAACTGTTTCCGATGCATATCGCAATTCTGCCAGCCTAACTGGCTTTTGAAGATGAAGTCCTAACCGAGGGGCATTTCCAGAAACAAAGACAGCTTCATTTAAGGCGTAACTTCCACCTCCAACTTTACCTTTACCACATTCGCCGCCAGTCAAGCCGAGTGCTTCTACATAACTGCTTGTTTCATAAGCGTTAGGGTTACTTGGACAAGCCAAAATTTGCCTGTCGCCGAGGAAGGGTGAAATCGCTGAACCTGCGCTGACGAAACAAGGTCGCCCAAGAGCATCTACCGATTCATAGCCACTCATGGGGAAAGTTTCGTCCCAATCCTGTGCATATTGAAGCGTTGCCATCGCTATCTGTTGCAAATTGCTCAAGCAAGTGGTTTGGCGAGCCTTTTCTCGGCTGTTAGCAAAAACTGGCAACAGCAACCCTGCAAGAATCCCAACGATTGCGATTACGACAAGTAATTCAACGAGAGTGAACCCTCTTTGCATTTTCCTTCACCAATGGAAATTTTGAGACGCAGAAAAGCAAACTGCTTTCCTGATTACCAAACTCCTTTTGGCTGTGGCAAATTCATCTTGTGAAGAGAGGTGAACGAAGATGGTGAAGACTTTGCCGAAGTTTTGCGAAGGCTTCACTTTGTCAAGGAAAGATTTTGAACCAGTTTACCTTGAGACATACAGAAGCGGTCTCATTCGTGAAAAAGTTGAGCGTGCGAAGGAAATGCTCCATGAATGTAAAGTTTGCCCTCGTCAATGTCTTGCCAACAGGTGGGAGGGCGAATTGGGAACTTGCGCTGTTGGAAGATTTGCAAAAATCAGCAGTTACGGTCCGCATCTTGGTGAAGAAGATTGCTTGAGAGGCTGGCGTGGTAGCGGGACAATTTTCTTCTCAAGATGTAATTTGCTTTGCGTCTTTTGCCAAAACTTCAGCATAAGCCACGCAGCAGTTGAACAGGAAGAAATGAAACCTGAAGAATTGGCGAACATAATGCTCTACCTGCAAAACATCGGCTGTCACAATATCAACTTCGTTACACCTTCCCATGTCGTCCCGCAAATCGTTGAGGCTTTGGCTATTGCTATTGAACGGGGCTTGCGCATTCCGATTGTTTACAACACGAGCGCCTACGATAGCCTTGAAGCATTAGAGTTAATGGACGGTCTCGTTGACATTTACATGCCAGATTTCAAATTCTGGAGCGAAGAAAAGTCAAGGCGCTACTTGCGAGTGCCAGATTACCCTGAATCCGCTCGCAAAGCCATCAAAGAAATGCATCGGCAGGTCGGTTTCTTGACTTTTGACGAAAATGGTTTGGCTTTGCGTGGAGTTTTAATTCGCCACCTCGTTATGCCTAATTGCTTGGACGAGACTAAGGAAATTTTGCGATGGATTGCTACTGAACTTGGCATTGACACTTATGTCAACATCATGGAGCAATACTACCCTTCAGGTTTAGTCAGCCGAGAAAGATACTCGGAAATCAACAGGCATATCACCAGTAGGGAATATGAGCAAGCAATCACTTTCGCCAGAGAGTTCGGATTGTGGCGACTTGATTACCGATGGCGACGATTTACTGTCTGGTTTTAGCCTGACTGAAAAATCAATGCTCGTGAGTTTAGGTTTCTGAATGGATGAATTTTGTCGCTCCAAACTTCAAAGTTTTTCGGTGCTTCAGAGGGTTAGGTTATTGACGAACCAAAAATTTTGGCAAGATAAAGGCTCGCCCTACGAAAACCCAAAATGTATTGTCTGCTTTAAGCCAAAGAAAAAACTTGGAAGGTAGGTGCGTCAAATTTTTCGGTCGGGAAAAACTAAGCCATTAACGAACTTTTGAGCCAAAAGCAAATTTGTGTGCTCCTTGATTTAAATGTGACAAACTTTAGCCCTGAAGGTTTAGGTTGGTGATAAGAATGCGGTTGATGATTGTGGTCACAATTTTGAGCCTAAAAATCTCGTTCTCTTTCAGTCAAAGTGGAACAACTTATAGGATTTACACAGCCAAAGAAGGCGAATTGCTTGTAGATGTAGCGAAGCGTTTCAATGTCTTCGTTCAAGACATACTCAAAGCAAATCCAGGAATGGTAGCAGACCAATTTCTGCGACAAGGTGAAGTTATTTTAGTGCCTGTGAGAGAGCAATTCGCTTCCCCAAAACTTGTGCATCACCAATTTAAGGAACACCAGCAAAAACAATTTAACCAAAGTCAATCTTCCACTTCGTCCGAAAACCTTTCTTTCGCCAGAGCTTATTGGGTTTACACAGTTCAAGAAGGTGATAGCCTTGAAAGCATCGCAAAGAAATTTGGCGCTACTGCCACTGCTATAGCCAAAGCAAACAATTTGACAATCCAAAGTCCATTGACACCTAACCAAGTTTTGGTTATCCCTGTTTTTGAGCATAGGGTTGAAAACGAAACCGGTAAACCGACAAAGGTCTCAACAAAAGTCACAACATCAAAAAGTCCAAATGTGCCTTCAAGGGCTAAGTCTATCTCAACAAAATATTTTCCTATTTTGCCTGCACCAAGAATTTTCGGATATGTTGGGACTGTTGTTGCAGAGCGGGCTTCCATCAGAAGTTCTCCTAATAAAAGCGCACCAGTTTGGAGTAGAGTCTTCAGAGGAACTCAGTTAATAGTCACAACCCAACGAAAGGAATGGTATGGAGTTCTCATGATAAATGGAGCAACAGGATGGATTCAGCAGAAAGAAGTCCAAAAAGGAGACAGGGCAATTTTCTGGGATGATATAATGCAAGCCTTCGGAAGTCAAAAAAGTAAAGACAACAACGCAATTGTAGCCGAAGCAATGAGATACTTGGGAGCACCATACAAATATGGCGGAGTATCTCCTATCACGGGATTGGACTGCTCTGCATTAGTTCAGCGAGTCTTTGCCAATCGTGGAATCAGTCTGCCAAGAACTGCAGCCCAACAGGCTGAAGTCGGTATCCCAGTCCCTTTGTCAGATTTGCAACCTGGAGACCGACTATACTTTGCTGTCAGAGGTAAACGAATTGACCACTGCGGAATTTACATTGGCAATGGAATGTTCATTCATGCATCAGGAAGACATAATGCTGTCGTGATAAGTAGCCTCTCTGAACCAATATACGCTCGCTCTCTCTTAGCCATCCGAAGATGAACTCCACCCACTGAGAGAAACCCTGACCAAACATATAGCATTTCAAAAAAGTTGAGTTTATAATTCAGATTAGTCGGAATTATCCTTGAAAGCAAAAAGAGGTGATGTTAAAGATGGCGATTTGGAACGGTTTACCAGAACCTCATGGTGGAATTCTCATCAACCGCTTGGCTGATGAGCAAGAAAAGGCTGAATGGCTAAAGCGTAGCCGAGAATTGCCTAAAATCTTTGCCAGTCCAGTAACTATTGCCAACATTGAGATGATAGCCATTGGCGGCTATAGTCCTTTGAAGGGTTTCATGGATAGAGAGGCTTATCAGTCAGTTGTCACCGAGATGAGGCTTACTGAAGGTCTCGTTTGGTCAATTCCGATAGTGCTACCAATCCCTGAGTCTTTCGTTGGCGAAGTTAAAAACTCAAAGTTCGCAGCAATTTGTGAAAAAGAGACGGGAGAAGTCTACGCTGTCGTGAAGGTAAGCGACATATTTAGGCGAGATAGGGAAACTGAAGCGAAAGAGGTTTATGGCACGAATGACATAAGTCACCCTGGAGTTGAACGAATTTACGCTGAACCTGATTGGTTAGTCGGAGGCGAAGTAATTGCTCTCAGGTTGCCCCAGCATCCTCCATCAATTAGAGACCATTACATGACGCCACAGGAGACAAGGGCTATCTTTGCCTTTTATGGCTACAAGCGGATAGTAGGTTTCCAGACTCGCAACCCTCTCCATCGTGCTCATGAATACATTGTCAAGTGTGCCCTTGAAACTGTTGACTGTTTGTTCCTTCACCCTCTTGTAGGTCCGACCAAATCCGATGATATACCCGCAGATGTCCGCATGAGGTGCTATGAGGTGCTGATTGAGAAGTATTTCCCGAGAGATAGGGTTGTGTTTGCTGTCAATCCGTCCCCTATGTGGTATGCTGGTCCGAAAGAGGCAATTTTTCACGCCATAGTTAGAAAGAACTACGGTTGCACTCACTTCATTATCGGCAGAGACCACGCTGGCGTTGGCAACTTTTACGATCCCTTTGCTGCTCACCGAATCTTTGACCAATTTAACTTAGACGAACTTGGAATTGTGCCGATTTTCTTTGACGATGCTTTTTATTGCTCAAAGTGTGGGAACATGGCTACAACGAAAATTTGTCCGCACGAACAGGAGCATCGGGTTTACTTTAGCGGGACGAAGGTGCGTAACCAGTTGAAAAAGGGCGAACTACCGCCTCCAGAAATAACAAGACCTGAAGTGGCTCAAATACTAATTGAGTTTTATCGCTCATCGGAAAATTAAAAGCCCAAGAAGCACAAAACTTGTCTGCAAGGTGATTGAATGATGTCTAATGAAGCGAAGAATTGTGGCTTCGTTTGCATTGTCGGAGCCGGTCCAGGTGACCCAGGGCTGTTAACGCTTAAAGCCAGAAGTTACTTAGAACAAGCAGATGTGATTGTTTATGACAGGCTTGTCACAACTTCAATTTTATCCTTTGCCCATCCCAAGGCGGAGTTGATTTATGCAGGCAAAGACCCTCAGAGCGAAAGCACTTCACAGAAGTGGGTGAATGATGTCCTCATATCAAAAGCCCTTGAAGGAAAATTCGTTGTTAGGCTCAAAAATGGTGACCCATTAGTTTTCGGTAGGGGTGCTGAAGAAGTTGAAGCCTTAGTCAATGCTGGCATACCTTTTGAGATAGTTCCAGGTGTCAGTTCGGCTTTCGCTGTTCCAGCCTATGCTGGCATCCCTTTGACCGATAGGAGATTTTCGTCAAGTTTCGTTGTGACAGTTGGACGAAATTCTCCGCTAAATGAAAGTAGGCAAAGGGCAAGTCTCAAAGAGTTAGCAATAGCGGACACAGTTGTTGTGTTGATGAGCGTTGGTGAACTTGAGAAGATTGTCCAAAAACTCTTGGAAGGCGGTAGGGCGCCTCAAACTCCAGCAGCAATGATTGAGTGGGGAACTACATCTCGTCAAAAAGTGGTGGCAACGAATTTAGGCGAGTTAGTTTCTGCTGCTAAAGACCATAATATCCAACCGCCTTCGGTTCTTGTCGTTGGTGAAGTCGCTCGGCTAAGAGAAAAGATGGCTTGGTATGAGCGGAAGCCATTATTTGGCAAGCGAATTGCGATAACTTGTGTTGACGAGCAAGACCAAAAACTTGCCCAACTGCTTGAAGAGTTGGGTGCAGAGTTGGTAAGGCTATCAATTCTATGTGCCGAAAATGAAAGTTTGATTTGGACAAAATCAAAGGTTGACAAAAACTCATTTCAAGATTGCAATTGGTTAATTTTCGGTTGCCCTCACAGTGTTGAGGCTTTCTTTGACTTTGCGAGAAGTGAAAGCGTTGATTTAAGAACCTTCAGTCAAGCAAAATTTGCTGCTTTCGGCTGGCGAACTGCCGAAACATTAGGTAAGTTTTGCATCTTCCCTGAAATTGTTCTCAGCGAAGGCAATCCTGTTGAATTAAACGCTGAATTGCTTTTGAAAAGTGTGAATGGTTGGAAGGTGAATTATTTGCGGTTCTCAATTTGGCATGGTTGCCGAGTTTTGACCGACTTGAGCGAAAATTTGAGGAAATTAGGTGCGGAAGTTAGCGAAATTTGGATTAATGAAGTTGAATTTTTGCCGAAGGATTTCCTTAAGGCACTGTTAAGAGAACCTGTTGACATTTTTGTTTTAACTCATCCTTGCGCTGTTTATAGGTTTGCAAGTTCAAAATTTCATCCGAATTTGAGAGGTAGCAATCTCTTTGTAGTTGGCGACGACACTGCAAAAGCAATTCAGCGAACGAAGTTTGCTTCAGACTTTGAGATAAAGGCTCAAATTTTAGACTACACTCAAGACGGGCGAATTAGAAGTCTGGTAATTGAAGGTTTGTTCGCCAAAGAAAAATCCTGTCAGTTGAAATTTATTTGCGTTAAATTTAAGCCCTTCTTCTCCACTGATCAAAAAGGACTGCGATAACGACCAACGCTCCTAAAATTACTTGTTGCCACTCGTAAGGTATGTTGAGCAAATCGCTACCGTTCCTTATGACCGCCATTAACAGCGCTCCTAAGACTGTTCCCAAAACGCTACCTCTACCTCCTGCTAAACTTGCTCCACCGATGACTGCAGCAGCGATGGCGTGAAGTTCATAAAGTTGACCGCCTGTTGGTTGCCCGACTGATAGGCGAGCAGTTTCAACGATACCACCAATAGCCGTCGTTAAACCGCACAAGACGAAAACAATCAACAAAACTCTGTTGACTGGGACACCGGAAAGCCTTGCCGCTTCTCTATTTCCGCCAACAGCGTAAATGTGCCTTCCGAAGCGAGTGAAGGAAAGCAAAATTTCTGTCAAAGTAGCGACGATGGCTGCAATAAGGAAAGGTATCGGTATGCCAAGCCATCTCCCTGTGCCAAGTTCAAGGAAAGGTTCAAACTTTGCTTCTTGAGGAATAAAGATATTTTGTGCTTTGCTCAAGACGAGAGCAAGTCCACGAGCAACTCCCATCATTCCCAAAGTAGCAATAAAGGGAGGGATTTTCCCCTTAGTCACGAGTGAACCGTTAACGAAACCACAAATCATGCCAACCATCAATCCAAGAAGAACAGCCAACAAAATAGGCTTTTCAGTAGCCAAAACCAAAGCAGTTGAAACGCCGACTAAAGCAAGAACCGAACCAACAGAAAGGTCAATGCCACCAGCAATGATGACTAAAGTTTGACCAGCAGCCAAAGTAACTATCACTGCGGTTTGATAGCCGATGTTGCTCAAGTTTTCAAGTTTGCGAAAGTTTGGGTCGTAAATAGCCAATGCAATGCTAAGTGCTATCAACGCTATAAGCGGAGCCGACCATTCTGCTTGCCATAGCCTTTGCCACCTCATTTTGCTTCCTCCTTTGGTGATTCTGTTTTCTTCGTTTGTTGACTTGGTTTTGCCAAAGTCATTCAGGCAAGGCGATTTATTCTTTACCGAAATTTTCGTTAATGAATGGCTTGCTGGAGAATTGCTATTGTTTTCAATTCGTCGCTTTTGATGACTTCATCACAAACTATGTTACGGACTTTAGCCCATGACTGGACTACGAATTGGCGATAACAATTGTGATTTCAAGTGACTTTCATGGAAATTGTAAGGATAAACAATTAGATGCTAAAAGGCTAAAATAACCCAAGTGAAGCGACCCTCGTAGCTTTGAGTCCTTAAAAGGTGAGTTAGGCTTAGGGCAAGTGAAAAGGAAGCAGACAAGGAACTTACATTCGTTGAAAAGGGGATTGAAATTTGTCTATGTTTACTTTGAAATCGTTTTGCGGGAGTTGACAGTTGATGAATAGTAGTGTTTTCGTTTACCTTGAACTTTTACTCATTGCGGTGATGTTGATTTTTATCTTCCTTTGCTCGCTTGGGGAAGCGTCTTTGGTGGCGGTCAACAGGGGGCGATTACGAGCCTACATTCACCTGCATCGCTTTCAAAAGGCTCGTGAGGTTTGGGAATTTTTGGATGACAGGTCAAACTTATCAAGTTTGCTTGTCGGCATCACTCTGCTTATCTTGTTAACTTCGGCTCTTGTGACCCATGTCGTTGAGGCGAAATGGCACGGTTGGGGTGAAATTGCAGGCATAGGCATGGCTGTTTTCATCTTGACTTTTTGTGAGGTTTTGCCTAAAAGTATCGGAGCAACAAGGGCTGAAGCCCTTCTGGTTCGCTGGATCAGGCTTTGGAAATTTCTTGCTAAAGTTTTTCAACCAATCAATTCATTCGTCTACATGGTGGCTACCAAAACCTTGCAAATGATGGGTGCAAACCCTAACCGTCAGCCCAAGTTGAGTGCCGAAGAGTTTTTGGCTTTGCTTGAGACAGGAGTTGAGTCAAAAGCCGTTGAACCTGAAGAATTTTTGCTTGCCGAAAGAGTTTTGAGGCTGGATAAAATTTCCGTTCGTGACATAATGGTCGCTCGTCCTGACATCATTGCGCTTCCAGTTGATAGTTCCCTTGACGATGTGATGCAAACGGTCATAACAACAGGTCACTCCCGCATACCGCTTTATGAAGAAAACCTTGACAATATTGTTGGTGTCATTTACGCTTATGATATCCTTGCGAAAATTGCTGACGGTGAAAGAGCAATTGAACCGAAAACCATTGCCAGAATGCCTTTCTTTGTCCCCGAAACTAAGCCAGTTAGCGAACTTCTGCAAGAGATGCGCACTAATCAAATGCATATAGCCATCGTTTTGGATGAACATGGAGCAACTGCTGGATTGGTCACTCTTGAAGACATCGTTGAAGAAATTGTAGGCGAATTGAGGGATGAGCATGACCGAGAGGCTGAGTTAGGCGTGCAAATTGATGAACGAACCTTCATCGTTGATGCTCGTATGGACAAAAGACAGTTTGAAGAGTTAACAGGAATTGAATTGCCTGAAGGGGAATTCAGCACAGTTGGTGGATTCGTTTTTACTGCCATCGGTAGGTTACCATCAATCGGAGAGAAGGTCGTCACTCCTGAAGCCATTTTTATCGTTGAAGAAGTCCAACGCCGTCGGGTAACAAAAGTCCGAATAGTCTTGAAACCTCATCCAGAACAAGATCAAATTTCTGGCAAAACTTACGATACTGAAGCGTAAGGTTAAAGCGCTCAGCGTTTTGCGTTGAGCATCAACTACTCCTCACTCAAATTTCCTATGTGCCGATTTACCGAACTGCCTAAACTTTTCTGAGAGTGAAGTTTTTAACCCAAAAGTTGTGAAGCAGGAGGGATTTAAAATGGTTCGCCTTTGGTGGCTTTCCTTAGGGTTGACTTTTGCTTTGTTCGGCTGCGCCAAGTTTCCAGAGCAATTGGCTGTGCCTATCTCAAGAGATAGGCTGATTGTGATATTGACTTACGCAGCAGCCATTAATCCAAAATTCTTTTACTACATTGCTATTGACGATGATGGTGACCCAAGGACTGGACCTTTACCAGCGTTGACTCGCCCTTGGGGTAATGGTTGGGGCGTTCCCTACGATGAGACTTTAGGTTCACGAATCCACTTCTTCGTTGAAGTTTTAGAGCATTCGGCTCAATTGTTTCGCATTTTAATTTTTCAGCCACCTTTTACTCCTCGCCATTTGGGACCGCCCCTTGACTTTTCTTTCCCTCAGCCAGAAAAAATTCTCCTAACTGTTGACTTGAGCCAAATTTTCCCTTCAACAATTCCTGAAAGACTGGAAATGAATTTCATTAGTGTGAATGAGTTAAAGAAGGACCCTTACGATAACACACCTCGCACTGGCTTTGATGCCTTAGGTCCAACTGGCAACGATTTCATTTCCATTCCGCTCTCATCAACACAAACTTTCAGAAACGGCGAAGGCTGGGTGCAAGAAACTTCAGGTGACGCACAAATTGATGATCTTGATTTGACCGATTGGGAAGTTCGCATTGTTAGAGGAGAATGACTGAAGTTAGCATACCATATCACCTTTTGCATTATTGGTGTGTTGGTAATATGCCTTTAGATTTTTCGGCAGGGCAGTAGCCCTGCCCTCTGAGAGATTTTTTGCCAACTCGGAGGGCACGCCTACTGGCGTGCTGATTTTTTCTGTCTTGATTTCTTCTGTTGGTCAGTAGTCTGACCTTGAGGTTACACCAACAAACTTTTGAGTAAAGAGTGAAATAGAAAATCTCACTAAGTTCTCGTTACTTCATTGACAGTTTCCCTGTTTCTACTTGCGAGAACATAAGGATTTCAAGGTCAAGGTTGCTTAAGGGAGAAGAAAACAGAGGTTACATTGCCAGCATAAGTAAGTGATGCTTTATCATCAAAGACATCAAATACCAAAGTTGGATTAAACTCTTGAGAGGTTTGACATCCTTTTATGCCACCATTGACAAAAAATTGTCGCCAAAAGGTGACCAAGTGCTGCCCCGCCAACGACATCATGCCACCAATGAGCATTGCTTAGAATTCTAACTATGCCGACAAAGGTTGCGAAAGGATACCATAACCAACCCCAACGGAAATGAAAATTCATGAAAGTAGCGTAGGCAAAAGAGGAAGTAGTATGACCGCTGGGAAAACTGTTGAAGAACCTACCATCAGGTCTCATTTCACCAACAGCCAACTTGAAGATTTCAATTGCGACTTGAGTGAGTAAAAGGTTCAAAACCAAAGGCAAAAATAACTTTCTGTCTCGCCAAATTGCTATCAAACCGCCTAATGCCAAAACAATCCAGTATTTGCTTCCGACTTCACCAACTAATTTGCGAATTAGCAAAGGCAATTCAAAGGGTTCTCTGGGTGATTTAGGCAAAAGAGCCAAATAGAGGGAAAAGGCGAAAGCGAACAACGAAAGGGCGAAGACGAGTTTTTGCCAAGATTGTTTGTGAAGCCAGTTTCCCATAAACTCTGTCACACCCTCAGACATCAAAAATGACTTGAGCCTTAAGTAATTCCTTCTCATGCTCAATCTGGACAAGGTGATGGGTCACGGCTTTTATGTGGTGCATCAAAACAACGCCTTCATGAATTGGCTCGCCTTCAACTAAGCCGGTGACTTTTGTTTCTGTCAATTCAGTCACCTTTACCTTGCAAGGAATAAACTTTTCAACATCACGAATGTAGTGCAACTCTTTGAGCCATTTCAAAAGCAGCAACTCTTTATCGGGAATGGCAATTTCGGCTCTAACCTCTCTTTGATCCTTTGGGTTTACAGTCATCAAATCAGCCATAAGGCTGAACATGCCCAAAGCGGCATTTTCCAGCAACTCACAATAATTGCGACCGTAAGCAATTATGCCTACATCGGCAGTGTGATCAACAACTTCAAAAGGTAGAAAATTTCTCTCCATCTAAACTCACCTTCCGCTCGGTTTTGGTCACAGAGATAGGGTTTTCCTTCGTCCTTCACTAAAAATTTGTGAGCCATCAACAAACTTTAGTAAAGAGCATTCGTGATCGCTCTATGCATAAAAGTTTTTTGGTGCTTTGTAGTGTTTGGAAAGTTTTGACTTCCTAACTTTGTTATGACAGAATTGTGGATTGGGATGTATATTAGCCAAGGAGGCGAGGCATAAATGCGTTGGCTTGCTATTACTGTTATTGCGTTGGCTTTACTTTTAGTTGGATGGACAGCAGGTCAAAAAATTCATGAAGAAAATGTCGCCAAGAAGGTTGAATTGCTGGAAAAGCGCCTTGATGAAGCGGAGCGTAAAATTGGCGAACTAAAAAGGGAAGTCGCTGACTTGAGAAGGCAAGTCGCTCAAATGAGACTAACACAAAGGCTTTTTGTCATCCCTACCCCTTCTTTTCCTTTCGGATGGCAAGTTCCCGAAGAGAGACACGGTTTCGGTTTGCCGAGACCTGCTCCAGTCCCCTTTGTCCAACCTTACTACTACCCGCTGGAAAAACAACCTTAATGATTTTGATTTCAGATGACGGACAAAACGAGTGACTAATTCATTCGGAAAGAATTTTCCATGCTGTTCAAAGACAGCGTTCATAGAATTTGTCAAAAATTGGCGAAAGTTCAAAATTCCGCTTGGATGAAAGGGGAGATTGTGAGATGTCGGAACGAATGATGCGTAGGGATTTTTTGAAGGCTGCATCTGCTGCGATGGTGTTTGGAGCATTTTCGTCTTCCTTCAATGCTCAAACTAAAGAGTTGAATTGTGCTTTCATAGGTGTAGGGGGTCGTGGGACTGATTTGCTTCGTGAAACTCTCAGATTGCCTAACATCCGTGTCGTTGCCATTTGCGACATTAACGCTCAAAACCGAGAACGGGCAGTTGCCATAGTGCAAGAGGCGCAGAAGCACCGACCAGAGGCTTTGGGAGATAAAGGCGTCTTCCACTACCGAGAGTTACTTGCACGAAAAGACATTGACTGCCTTGTCATCTCAACTCCTTGCAATTGGCATGCGACTATGTATATTGATGCTATGAATGCGAACAAGCATTTTTATGGCGAAAAGCCAATTGCTATCACGATGAACGAAATTAGGGCAATCCTTGAAGCACGCAAAAAGAACCCAAAGGTTGTAGTGCAAATTGGTTTCCAATGGGGCGCTCACCGAGGGCGAGCCGATGTTGTTAAGAGAGTTCATGAAGGCGAAATTGGAGAGTTGCTTGAAGGTCGCTTTTACCGATACAACAACTGGGTCAGTTTGGGGCGATGGTTCAACAAGCGAGAGTTGTCAGGTGATTGGATGTTGGAACAGGCTGTTCATGAGTTCAATTTGATTTGGTGGGTGACAAAAACTAATCCAATCGCTGTTTATGCAGTCGGAAGGCGAAATGTGATTGAACCTCAAAACCCAGAAAGAAATGTCACCGACTACTACACAGCAGTGATTGAATATCCAAACGGTCTCATTGTCCATTACTCACACGGTTGGATTAGCCCTCAAGGTTTTACAGGTATTGCTACTCATTTCATTGGCACAAAAGGAGCCGTTGATATCTTGGGCGCTTACATTGTCCTAAGGGACAAAGGTGAACGAATTTATGGGCAAGGGCAGCCTGGCGATACCTTTGAGCATTTGCAAAACTTCTTTGAAGCAGTTCGTGCAGGTGACCCAAAGGCAGTCTATTGCGGCGTTGAAAATGGTGTGGCTGCTTCTTATGTAGGGCTTTTGATTAGGCTCTCTATAGACAAAGGGCGCAGAGTGACTTTTGAAGACTTGATGCAACTTGACGATGGCTGGTCTCCACTTGTGCCAACATACTGAGAAATCCTTTCCGCTTTTCGCTCAAATTTTCATATTAACTTAGGAGTTAGGCAGTTGGATTTATGGACAGTCGTTGAATTTTTTGCTATGGCTTTTGGGATAGATTGTCATCTGAACCTACAAAACAACGCTGACTTCGTAAGTCCTACCGACTGTTGTTTCAAGCGACCCATAGAAAAATCTCGGGACAGTTGAAACCTGACGAAAAATTTGCCAGTATATTTCATCCGTTCCCACCTTTCTGGACTTCTGAAAACCCAGAAGTTGTTAATGACCTTAGCGGTCTTTTTTCAGGTATTCCAGGCGACCTCGGAAATTGTGGTGGTGTAACTGATAACTTCCGTGCCACGACGAGAGTTCTTTGAAAATCACTTGTGGGCAAAATAAATTTGTGAACAAATTCAAGTTTACCACCAACCAATGGAGCAGTTCTCTCACCTATTGCTAATTCCTCATCAACTTTCGGTCCTTTGTAAGCGATTGAGATGCCACCAATTTTGACAAATGGCAAAGTGCATTCCCAAACCAAATCAATAGCGCCGAAGGCTCTCGCCACAGCCACATCAAAACCTTCACGAAACTCCTTTCGCTTAGCCAAATCTTCTGCTCGTCCCCAAACAACTTCAACATTTGTCAATCCAAGTTCAAAGAAAACAGATTGCAAATATTTGACTTTTTTGCGAGTTGCGTCTACAAGAGTGAAAATAGTTTTGGGACACAGAATGGCTAAAGGCAAACCAGGAAAACCTGCTCCAGTCCCTACATCAATAACTGCCATGTCTTCAGAAATCAATTTGAAAGCCAAAGGCGCTACGGAGTCAAGGTAGTGTTCAACAGCGATAAGGTTAGGGTCAGTTATGGTCGTTAGGTTAATTTTCTCGTTCCATTCAAGCATCAATTTCGTCAATCTTATGAACCTTTCACGCTGAACTTCATCAAGGCTCAAATTCCAATACTTCAGCGCATCTTCAAACCTTTGCAGGGCTTTGCTACTGGCGTCCATCTTCTATCACCGCCACAAAACGACTTCCCAACCGACTTCTGCTGCAAGTTTGCGTAGCCTTCTATCAGGGTTGACTGCAACGGGGTGACCGACAAGGCTAAGCATTGGGGCATCGCTTATGCTATCGCCGTAAGCATAACTGTTTTTCAAGTCAATTCTCTTTTTGCTTGCGTAATCCTTGAGTGCTTTAGCCTTTCCTTCGCCAATCAAAATTTCGCCTATCAATTTGCCTGTGAATTTTCCATCAACTTCTTCCAATTTCGCTGCGATCAAATCTGCACAAAGCCAATTGGCAAGTGGTTCAACGATGAAATTTGCGCCTCCAGTGACCAAGACGACAAGGTGGTTTTGACCTTTGTGCCATTGAATTTGCTCCATGGCTTGAGCGAAAACCAGATTTTTGAGAGTTCTTTCAAATTCCTCTTTGTGCCACTTTCGCACTTTCTCAGCGTCAATGCCTGAGTATTGGCGGAAAAAAATTTGGACGAAAATTCGTCGGTCAATTTTATCAACGACGAAGTAAACTGGCAGCCAAAGAACCAACTTGAGAAACCATGCGCAATATCGCCATCTCGGCAAGTGACTTTTCATGAACCAATTCAGTGGCATCAAAACATTTGTTGCAGTTAATGTCCCATCAACATCAAAAAAGGCAGCAACCATTGCCATTCACCTTTCATTAGAATTTCAACCGAGCAAGCCAAGTTCGTGAAGGACGATAGCGACAGCCACAATGGCTGCTGTCTCTGTTCTCAAAATTCTTTTGCCTAAACTGACAACTTTTGCACCTTTCTGTTTTGCCATTTCAACTTCGCTTGGTTCAAAGCCTCCTTCAGGACCAACCATTATTGCTACACTGGACGCATTTCGGTGGGGTTTAATCGCTTCATTCAAAGGCTCATCTGTTGCCTCGTAAAAGAGAAGCCAAACATCAGCAGCAGAAGCCTCATTAACAGCCTGCTTGAAAGGAATGGGGACGGAAACTTCTGGCACAATTCGCCCACCGCACTGTTCCGTTGCAGCGGCTGCTATTTTTTGCCACCTTTCACGCCTTGACTTTGCTCTTTCTGGACTTAACTGAACCACTGTTCGCTTTGTAAACATTGGCACAATCTTTTGGACACCAAGTTCAGTTGCTTTTTGGACAATGAAATCCATCTTCTCGCCTTTCGGAATGCTTTGGAAAAGTTTAATCTCAACCTCTAATTCTTGACTGGTGGAAACTCGCTCAAGGAGTTGCAATCGGACAAAATTCTTCTCAGTTGATACAATTTCAGCCAACCATTCGCTACCTTGAAGGTCACACAAAAGCACTCGGTTGCCGACTTTCATCCTGAGAACATGAAGGAGTCTATGAGCCAAATCGTCAGTTAAAGCCAAATGTTCTTTTGTTAACCTGAAAGGCACGATGAACCTGCGCACAGTCATCTCACCTTTCGCTCAATTTGCAAAACTATCTTGCTACTTCTTCAAAGGTTTCCTATGAATTTGGGACTTTAGGCAATTGGCATTGTTTTTTGTAGAAGCAGACAACAGCCTACTAAAAACCACCGCAAAAATATAACAAACAACTAAACAACTCCAAAAGCGAAAACCGAATTGATATAAGTTTCGTCAAGGATTTTATTCTACCCGATTTATGATGACAGTGTGCTCGCCTTTTTCTTGCAAATTTTGTGGTTGTTGGGAGCGACCTCGTTTTTCCGTTATGAACCATGCTTCCCTTTGCTCGCCACTGATGTCATCTCGGACAATAATTGCGTAAAGAGTGCCTTCACTGAGAGTTCCAATGACTTTCAGTTTCCATCGGCGATTGCGAATAACTTCTTCCAACTCAGTCGTGACAGGATGAAGGTCTCCATACTCGTCAATCCGCCTAAGCAAAACGGTGAAGCGAGAAGGTGGCGAATAATAGGGCAGCCAAAAAATCTCTGGGTCAGTGTCTGTGTCAACATTTCGGCTGTGGTCAGCAGGATAGAAGTTCAAACCTTCAAGTGAACCTTGAGTTTCTGTCACAACAGTATGCCGTGATGAACCTTCGCAACCGCAAAGGAACAGGAGAAGCAATAGCAAGAGTTTCTTCCAACTCATAACTCATCAACTCCTTTTGAATGACCTTTGAATTCTTTGTGACTTTGCTTTTAGTTTTCCGTAATTGAGCGTAAGTGTCAAGGAAGGCGATATTTTGTCGCAGACTCTGAACTCTCTCAGCAGGGAAGAAGGTGCTTCGGGTTTTAATAGACATTTCAACCATAGGGCTTCTCAATAAAAACCCTTACGAAGGATGCAGCCAGCACTAACTTTATTAAATCGCCAAGCAAAAAGGGCATCAAGCCGAGATGCAGAACTTTATCCCAGCCAACGAAAAACGAAAGCCAAGGAAGCCCGAAGGCGTAGATGATAGCATTGCCGATGAGCATGGCTGCGAGAATTGAAAGCAACTGACGAGACCAACCTCTTTCAATCAACCAACCAACAAGGAAGGCAGCAAAAATGAAACCGAAAATGTAGCCACCAGTCGGACCGAATAAAACCGAAATTCCGCCTCTCCAGCCAGCGAAAACTGGTAATCCGACAACGCCTTCAAGCACATAAGCAGCGACTACAAATGTCCCGTAACGGCTACCCAAAAGTGCACCAGAAAGTAGCACACCAAAAGTTTGACCAGTTATCGGGACAGGAGTGAAAGGCAAAGGGATGCGAACTTGTGAGCAAGCGATGAGCAACAAGTTGGCAATGCCAAGCACAATTAACCGTTCCGCAATAGTCCTTTCTTTAAGCCAAGAACCAACGATAGTCAACTTTGCTCACCCCTTCTATCGGATATGGCTTTTGGCAAAGAGAGCCGTTAAATTTTTGCACAGCAGTTAGGTAAGTAAATCGCTCGCTTCTTAGCGCTGTCAAACTCCATACCAACTTGTAAAGTCGGTCTGAAAGAAAGGGGTCTTCCAAAGTGATAGATGCAATTCGGATTTTGTTCATTGGCGATGTCGTCGGTCGCATCGGGCGAAACGCTCTCCAAAAATGGTTGCCGAATTTGCGAAAGGAACTTTCTGTTGACTTTGTTATCGCCAATGGCGAAAACTCTGCTGGCGGGATTGGCATAACCGAAGGGACTGCAAAAGAGTTGCTTGATTCTGGCGTTGATTGCCTGACAACAGGCAATCATGTTTGGAAGCAAAAAGAAGCGATACAGTTTCTTTCCCGTGAACACAGAGTTTTGCGTCCTGCCAATTTCCCGCCCGAAGCGCCTGGTTCTGGTTGGTGCGTTTTACCCATCAGAAACAAGGATTTACATGTCGCTGTCATAAACATCATGGGGCAGATTTTCATGGAGCCAATTTTGGATTGTCCCTTCAAAACCCTTGACAAAGTTTTAGAGCAAATACATCCTAAAACGCCTTTGATTATCGTTGACTTTCATGCTGAAGCCACCAGTGAGAAACAGGCTTTCGCTTATTATGCCGACGGCAGAGTTACAGCAGTGATTGGAACACACACTCATGTCATGACTGCCGATGAAAGGTTAATGCCCAAAGGGACAGCCTTCATCACTGATGTAGGCATGACTGGAGCAATTGACAGCATTATCGGCATGAGAGTCAATGAAGTCCTTTACCATTTCGTTACCAAGATGCCAATCAAATTTGAAGTTGCGACAGGAAAAGCCAAACTCTGCGCTGTTTTGATTGAAGCCGAAGTTCAAAATGGGAAAGCACTTTCAATTCAGCGAGTGGAAAAAGAAGGCGAAATAAGTTGACAGGAAAGTCAGTGATCTGAGATGCAAGGCAAAAAAAGTGTGCTTCTGATTGTCAACCTTCAATCAGGCGGTGGGAAAGGTCATAAGTGGTTGGCTCGGTTGGAAAAGTTTTTGAAAGAAAAAGATTGGAAAGTTCGGACAGTCTTGACTGAACAACAAGGAAGTGCCATTTCTGCTGTTTGGGAGCACGAAGCCGATATAATACTTGTGGCTGGTGGTGACGGAGTTTTCCACGATGCTATTAATGGCTTGTGGCAAAGCAAAAGGTCAGTTCCCATAGGTTTAATTCCTATCGGCACTGGAAATGTTTTTGCTGCCAACATGGGTATCCCCTCCCATCCGATTGATGCCTTGATTCAATTGCTTAACGGTCAAGTTAGGTGGCTGGATGTAGGTGAAACTCACGGTCAGATTTTCCATTGCAGCCTTGGTGTTGGTTTTGATGCCTATGTGGTTGCACAGATGGAAACTGTGAGCAAACCTCAAAAGCGTTTCTTAGGAAAGTTGGTTTATTTCCTTCATGCATTGCGACACAGCCTTCATTACAGGTGGTCATCGGTAAGAGTTGAAGCGGAATTGGCTGATGGAAGCAGGCAAGTCTGGGAGAAAGAAGCATGGCTTGTCCTCGTAAGCAACTTGCCTGACTATGGTGGCGTCAAAGTCACACCAAATGCTAAACCTGACGATGGTTTGCTTGACTTGTGTATTTTGCCTTCAAGGAGCAAAGCCGATTACTTTCGGTTCGCCTTGCTCGGTTTACTTGGTTGGCACATGCATCACCCAGAAGTTGTCGTCACTCAAATTCGCTCTGCCCAAATCGTTTCTGACCCTCCAGTCCCAACACAAATGGACGGCGAACTAACACCACCAACACCAGTAACTGTCAAAGTCATCCCGAAGGCTTTGCCAGTTTTGTTGCCTGCAAAGTTGAACAATAAGTAGTAGCATCTCAATCCCAAATTGCATCATCTTGGCTTCAAGTTGATTTCGGAACTTGTCAAAACATCTCGGATTGAGATGCTCCAGCCTGAAGGCAAGTTATGAGGCAAATGCAAAGTAACTTGAGCGGCGCCCTTTTTGGCGAGAATGTTTTGGCTCAAACCCATCAGTTCTTTTCCATCTAAGCCACGAAACTCAAGGCGGAAAACTGTCAACGGTGGCGCATTGACTTGACGGATGAGCAAAACTGCATCGCTTCCTGAAGCCAACTTGCCCGAAACAATCTTGACAGAAATCTTCTTCGGCTCTTTCGGCAACAGCGCCCACAACTTGACGAAAGCACCTGTTTGTGGCTCAGTAGAAGCCTTGCCATCCAAAAGGCTGTAAACTTTGAAGCCTTTTGGAAACTTCACTTTCAACTTGCCTTTCGGTGTCGCTTTCGGCTGGCGCAAAACTCCGACGATTTTCGCTCCATCGCCCAACTCCCATTCAGCCCACAAGCAATCACGAATTTCGCTTCCATCTTCCCAATTAGCCTCAACTGAAGGATTGACACCAGCCCAACTCATCGCCTTTTCAACCCATTGCTCACGCTTTCGGCAAATTTCGTCAACTTGTGGGCAAGCACGAAACTGAATTTCCGTCATGTAATTTGCCAGAAAAATCTTGCCCGCTATCAGCCCGCTCGCTTTTTCGCTTACTTTCGTCATCCCTTCAATTGGCTCGGTCAAGTCAAAAGGGTTGCTCGTTTTCAGCAAATTGACTTTTTCGCCGACAAACAAATCGTCAAGTGGCGAAGTTTCCCTCGGTTTCAAACGCTCGTCAAAAATTGCAGGCAAAACATCGGCAATGACTTTACCGCCATTCGCCACAAACTTGCGGACAGCCTCAACTTCCGCATCGGACATAGCCAAAGCCATCGGCAAAATCAAGGCCTTGACTTTGTTTTGGTTCAGCCAACCTCGCTCCAACTGTCTTGCGTCAACAAAAACGAACTGAATGCCCAAAGATTGCAAAATGGTCACGAAGGCTGACTTTGTGCCTTTCAACTCTTCGTCAAGCCCTAAAGCAAACGCTGCACGAATTGAAGGCATGGAGTGGTAAATGGCGACTTGCGGTTGCGATGGCTGAGCGTGGATGAGCAACTTGCCCAAACCTCTTTTCAGCGGGCGAGTAAATTGCACGAAATCTTTTGCTGACTTGGGCAAAGTCAAATCGGGTTCAAGCATGGCTGGAAGATTGAAAACAGCGACGCCTTTGCATCGGTTGAAAACTGCCCTCCAAACGCTGAAAAGCAAATCTTCGCCTTTTACACCGTAACCTGCCGACCAAGGCGTTCGTGGTATGTCGCTGAAACTTCGCTGCATTTCGCCAACATCAACTCCCAAGTAAGGCAAAAGGGCATCCAAGTTTTTTATCAACTCAAACCAGTCATAACCGCCATAGGATTCAGGTTCGGGAGTGCCTGAAATTGAAACCTTCGCTTTTGGGTCAACTTTCCTTGCTGCTTCCCTTGCTTGCCTCCAAACATCAACGAAAACGCTGTCCATGAACTCACGATGCTCAGCCCAAGACACGAAGTTGCGACTTCGCATCGCTTCTTCAAAAGTGTCGGGCACAACTTCTTCCCAAGAGCGAAATTGCTTGCCCCACGCTTCATTTAGCCTTGACAAATCTCCGTAGCGATTTTGAAGCCACTTTCGCATCCGCTCAAGGCAGAAAGGCGAAAAACAAAAGTCAAAGGGAGCGTTGTAATAGGTCAAGTTGTTTTCGTCAGCAAGGCAATAAGCGATGGGAGCGTAAGGCGAAAGCGTT
>JANXCD010000090.1 GCA_025060305.1 Armatimonadota bacterium
GAACAAGACTTCAATAGCATGCTTTTTAACTTCGCCAGTGGTGAAACCATAGATCAATACACACTCGCTTCCCCATTCGTCAGTGTAGCGGACAAGCAACTCATCACTTTTAGGTTCAGGCGGAATTGAAATTCTTGAGCCAAAATCGTCTGGGTAATGCTCGTTCAACAACTCAACTAACTTTTGACCATGTCGCCATAAAGCACCAGGAAAGACAGCATGGTGAATTGGAACTCGGTCTGGACCTTTGAACTCAATTGCTGCAATCACTCTTTCACGGCTCGTCATTTTTCGTCACCCCTTTCGCTTTCCACCATTCAGCACCGACGACAGGTAACTTCTCGTTACACTTCGGGCAACTATCTCCTTTCATGAACCACTTGACCATCCGCACACCGTAACGCTGAATCAGTAACTTTCCGCATTGAGGGCAATAGGTGTTCTCGTAAGGGTGACCAGGCACATTGCCCAAATAAACGAATTTCAACCCTTCCTCGCGACCGATTTGATAAGCCCGTTCAAGGGTGCGAATGGGGGTCGGCGGCGCGTTGAAAAGGTAGGCGGGATAGTAAGCGGTGACATGCCAAGGGGTGTCTTGACCGAGTTCATTTGCAATTCGCTTCGCTATTGAGCGCAAACTCGCTTCATCGTCGTTTACTGTCGGGATAACAAGAGTCGTCACTTCAACATGGACACCACGCTCTTTCGCATAGCGGCTGTTCCTCCAAACGACCTCAACATCAGTTCCACAGAATTTGCGAACCGCTTCATCGCTCCCTTTGATGTCAACATTCATTGCGTCAAGTCCAGCCTCAATGAGCAACTGAAGGGCTTCAAGGGTCATATAGCCGTTCGTCACAAAAGTGTTGTAAAGTCCACGCTCACGAGCCAATTTAAAGACCTCAAGGGACCATTCAAGGGAAAGAGTCGGTTCGTTGAAACTGATTGAAGTGCCTTGACAGTTCAATCTAATCGTTGTTGCCACGAACTCTTCAGGAAACATGAATTGCCCCCGCCCGATTTGTTTGCTGATTTCCCAGTTCTGGCACCAAGAGCAACCAAAATTGCAAGACCAACTTCCACAAGTCAAGTTCGTGCTGACAGGGTAGAAATGAAACAGCGGCTTTTTCTCAATCGGGTTGGCTGCGATGGACGAAATTGAGCCGTAAGTTTTCGTCACGATGACACCCTTTCGGTTCTCACGGGTTTTGCATCAACCTTCCTGCCCATCGCTAAGCAAGCACCTTCGTTCGCATGTCAAGCAACGAACTCGCCCATTTTCCCGCTTTTGAAGCAAAGCCTCTTTGACAAAAACCGAAGCCTGCACTCTTCATCGCCCTTAAGCAAATTCTGATGCGGGCGGCTCAAACATGTTATCAGGTCGTATCACTCAGCCTTTTTATCTCCCTTTGAATTTCGCCGATAACCTCTGGGTTGAAAATTCTTTTCGCCCCACCTTTTTCTGTCACGGAAAAAACGATGAAAACTTTGCCACCTCGCTCACGCTCAAACCGTTCGTGGGACTTTCGCATCCACTCTCGCCACTTGTGAATTTCCGGCGTTTGCGAATAAGTGACAGGCTTGATTTGAATGCCTATGGATTTGTCAACTATGATAATTCAACTGCTTTCTCATACAGGGCTCTAGCCGCTTCTTGAGCTTTTTTATTCTGTTGCATTTTAAGAGTTTTTATGATTTCTTGTAATCCTCTACGAGTTGGGAAAAGCGCATTCACTATACCTTCTTGCCATAAAGGCGAACAACGAGCAAACTTTAGCCACAATTGTGGTTCACTCTGTGCTATTTCTTTTAATTCAGCAATCGCTTCTGGCGTCTCCCAATTTACATCGGGCATAACTGGAATTTCGCTTTTCCATTGTTTTAGCCAAGTTACTAGTTGATCCCAAATATGAGCAAACCCCAATTTCGTGAACAACTCTTTACCATAACAAAGGTAAATTTCGTCAAGTCCCAAACTTTCCCTTAATTCACTGATTTTAGAAACATAGAAATTTCGGTTCTTGTGGAGAGATGGGTCAATGAAGTAAAAGAACGCCATCAATCTACCCCCATGCTTAGAGAGAAGTTCCTGGACTTTGATCTTAAAGTTCTCCCACTGTCCCCGTCGCTTGGTAGAGTCATGGTCATCCCTAACCTTCTGCTCAATAAGTAAAGCCTTTTTGCGATCTGGGAAAAGGAAATAGTGATCACACTCTAAATCTTTTGTGATGCGTTTGTCTTGGGGTATGAAACCTGCTTTCTCTAATATCAAGCCAATAATCTCTTCCATTGCATCTCCAAATTTGATCTCTCGGGCTTGAAATATGTGTTGAAAAAGTTTACTTTCAGGTCGTGTCGGGCGAAATAATCCGACGAACCTTTCTGGATGCTCTACAAGAGTTCTCAACAAATCTTGCCGCTCAGATTGGAAAATGTGTTTGTTCATGATAGTTGCGAAAGTTTCATATTCCAACCTCACTTTTCATCACTTCTCCATAACGCTGGTTGCGTGATTTCCTGACTTAACCTTTTTAAACATGCTTCAACATACTCTTGACGCTTCTCAATCATTACAAAATGTCGATTTAAGCATTTTGCTACGACCCCTGTAGTGCCAGTTCCTGCCAATGGGTCAAACACAATGTCTCCTTCTTTTGTTGAAATTAATATGACACGCTCTAAAAGGGCTTTTGGTTTCTGTGTTGGATGTAACTTTTTCCCTTGCCCATCTTTCAATCGCTCCTCACCGATACAAATTGGCAATTCCCACACATTTATAGCCAACTTGCCTTTTGAGAACCTACGGGCAATCTCAGCATTAAATGTATAACCTTTGACACTTTTGTCCTTAACTGCCCAAATGAGCGTCTCTGTGGCATTTGTAAATCGGACATTTAACCAGTTAGGCATTGCGTTGGTCTTTACCCAAATAACATCGTTCAAAATCCAGAAACCTAAATCTTGCATCAATTTACCAATACGGTGAATGTTGTGGTAAGTCCCGATGCACCATATAGTAGCCCGTGCTTTCATTATGCGTTTTACTTCTTTTAAGATAGTAATGATGAATTGGTCATAACTTTCAAAACTTTCAAACTTGTCCCAATCTTCATCAACACCTTCAACGATTGTCTTTACCTTCCAGCGTAACAGGCGTTTTTGTGGTAACTGCAAGAAATACGGCGGGTCAATGAAGACCATATCAGCCATTTCATCGGGAAGTTTCGGCAACACTTCTAAAGCATCTCCCCAGATAACAGCATCCAGCACACTTTCTACACTGTATTGAGGTATTTCACGACTGTCAATGACTAAGTTAGCCACGATTATCTATCACCTCCTTGCTCACAAGTTTAGCATAATGCTAAGCGAATGCATATACCACTTCTTTTCGCCTCCGCTTCCAAAAACTTTTCACGGTAACGATGCCAAACTGCTCGGTCGGCGTCAGCCAATCCCATCTCAATCATCTTTCGGTTGACAAAGAGCCGGTTGGTCAAGTAAAGGTATGCAGGGATTGGTGCTTTATCTGATTCTGGTGGTCGTTCAAATCGGAGCAAAACACGCTTGCCCAAAATGAACTTTCGCAAGTAATCCAAAGTTCGCTCCTTGCGCTCTGGCGGCACAACGATGCCGAGCAATTCCACGACTAAACCGTTGTCCATTTGCAAAGTCCGTTCGTCCAAAACAGCCACGACTCTGTAATTGGCTTCGTCGCCGAACCGAAGTTGTTTTGGGTCAACAAGGGGTTTGGCATCCTTCACTCTCGGCACATACCCATGTGGCGGGTCAACAGGTGGCAAGGGTTTCTCCCGCTTGAGAATGGCGACAGGCAGTGAAATCAAAGCATTCTCGGACAAACCAAGTTTCTGGCGGATGATTGGCTCAAACTCAGGTTGAATTTCGTAACCGATAGCGTTGCGACCAAGTTCCAAAGCGACCTTGACAGTTGTCCCGCTACCTAAAAAGGGGTCAAGGACAGTTTCACCTACGAAGGAAAACATGCGAATAAGCCTTCGCGGCAATTCTTCAGGGAACATGGCTTCATGTAGCATTTGTCTTTCGCCAGCAAATTCCCAATGCCCACTGAAAAACTCCTTCCATTC
Source organism: Armatimonadota bacterium (assembly GCA_025060305.1). Lineage (GTDB taxonomy): Bacteria > Armatimonadota > Fervidibacteria > Fervidibacterales > Fervidibacteraceae > Fervidibacter. The sequence continues at coordinate 4,107 of JANXCD010000090.1, forward strand.
ATCACGAGTCAGTCTTGACGCTTCTTTGATTTCAGGCAGAACCGTGCCCCGTGTCCCTTGTCCCTTGCCCCTTTCTGATTTCTTGAACAACAAGATGAACTCGTAATCCAACTCAACGATTCCGTTCGGCGGATATGGGAATGAACCCATCACGACAGCGCCACCAGTCGTCCGCATTGTCGTCTTTTTGCGCCAAATGATTGCTCCCATGTAATCAAAGCCGATTGTTTCGCATTGAGCGACGATTTCGGCGTGGAGCGGGATAACTTTGTAGCGACCATAAATGACAGCGCGAGCGAATTGGTCACCAATGTTGATGCAAAGTCGCCTTCCCAATTTCAAAACTCGCCAACATTCACGCCAAACACGGCTCAAGTCAAGCAAGTATTCGTGGAGGGTTTGACCGTAACCGATTTGCCCTTCAACACCATAGTCTTTGATGTGCCAATAAGGCGGTGAAGTCAAAATCAAGTCAACGCTTTCGTCGGCAACTTCCGCCATGTTTCGGCTATCGGCGATGTAGATGATTGCTTTAGTTTGCACGACTTTCAACTCCTGACCATTGACTCACCTTTATCATTGAGTCATCCCAGACGATTTTGGCACTGTTGAATAGTTGGGAAAGGAATTTCTTCTTTCCCAAACTGCCTCAGCAACCTGCAAGTCTTTTGCTCCGTCCCAAAGGTCACTTGCTGGTTTATCTTCGCCCAAGCACGCTTTAGCGAACGCTTCTATTTCGCCTCGGTAGCCCAACACACCTTCCGCCTTCGTTAACAAAATTTCAGCCCACTCAGGCGTCCATGTCAGCGATTGCGTTCTACCGCCGATTTTGAATTCGGCAATCGGCAAATCTTTGGGGCGGTAACGCAAATGCAACATATCAACGACTTCAAGGTAACAACCGTTTCCAGAAAGGCAAAGCCTTTCACGAATTTTCCAATCTTTCGCCTCAAGAGAATTAAGGTTCATGATGAACGGAATGCCACTTTGAAATTCACCGACGATTGCATAGGCGAACATAGTGTCACTTAGTCGGTAGAGTTTCGCATGAACTTCAGCAATTTCACCACAGAGAAATCTTGCAAGGTTGAAAAGGTGAACTGCTTGCCCAATCAAAAAGGCTTTTGCTGGGTCTTCAATACCCCAAATTGCTGGGTAAGGTCCGTTGGAAAACTCAATTTGGAGAAAGTGAATACCACCAAACTCTTGGCTTTCGGAAATTTTCTTAGCCATCCGATATCCGACAGCGTAGCGTTTCATGTAAGCAACTGCACCCCACAATCCTCTTTCTTCAGCATAGCGAGCCAAAGAAAGGGCTTCTTCGTAAGAGATAGCCGAAGGCTTCTCAACGAAAATAGGCTTACCTGCGTCCAAGCAAATTTTTCCGACTTCAGTGTGCATTTGTGGCGGACCGACGATGATAACGCCGTCAAGTTCCTCTCTCTCAAGCATTGCTCTCACATCGGTATACCAACGGAGTGCGCCGAAAAAGCGGGCGTTTCGTTTGGCGAGTTCTTCTTTCAGGTCGCAAACGGCGACAAGTTCAATTTCTGGAATTGTGCAGAGTGTTGGGAAAAGCGCCAAAGTCGCATGACCGCCACAACCCACAAATCCAATCCTTGCCTTTCTCTCCGACATCCCAATCACTCTCCTTCGTTCTGTTTTGGCTGAAAGTCATCTATCCTTTGGGACAACCCTCAGCATCATTTTGTTCCAATGCGAGCAGTTTCTGCAATCGCTATTACCCTCGCAATTGCTGCCAACGAAATTGCTTTGTGATAAGGATGATTGATGCTGCTCACTAACTCCAGCGCCCTTTCAATTTGATTTGTTTCTGCCACCTTTACGGAGATATGATGCAAAACTTGTGGATAGGCTTTGTCCAAGGTTAGCGATTTTGATTTTGCGAGTTTTTCAACAGACTCCAATGCCTCGTCAATGAGACCGACATCAGCCATAGTTGAAATTAGCGGGACAACAACAGAAAGTTCAGGGAAAGCACGATGGGAAAGCGAAGAGAAAGGCTCGGGCTTTATGTCTTGTGCCACCTGAACAGCAAGAGCAAAGATTTCTTTCGCCTGCTCCTTCATCCCAGCCTTCGCTATCCCTTCGGCACCCTCACGAAGAATCATGACTGCATCTATTGGGTCTTTGAATTTTTCCTTTAGGATTTTGAGCATTTCGTCAAGGACTTGAGATGCTTGCTGCTTCATGCCCGCTCTCGCCATTTCTAAGGCAATGGATTTGAGAGCCGATAAGCGAAATGAAACATCACCTATCGTCTCTGCCATTTTCTTTGCTTGTTCAAATTTACCTTCTTTGGCTAACTTGTCAACAATTTTGCTGCGGACAATTGATTCGTTTTTAGCAATTTTTGCAGCCCGCAAAGCCAAATCATAAAAGCCTGCATCTGCAAGTCTAAAAGCAACTTTAGACAAAGCGGTCAAACGATAATTCGTTTCCTTGATAGCCATTGCAGTTTTCAAAGCCAAAACCGAAATGCTGTGAGCCTGCTTTTTCTTGCCCCTTTTTGACACCTCCGCAGCGATGTCTCCGTAAGCCAAAGCACGGTATTCTTCATTGCCGATGTCCTTTGCGACTTTTACTGCTCGTTCAAACAAGCCAAACTCAACCATGTTCAAAGCAATTTCCGCCAAAATCATGCTTCGGTCATATCTGTCAAGTCTTTTGGAAGCCTTCACCACTTGCAATGCTTCTTGAAACAAAGAACTTGGATCGTAATCCTTGTCAGATTTTGCTTCGTATCTTGAAAGCAAACCAGCCTTTGCAAATCCCAACATCGCTGCCATGCAAACGAACAAAGCATACCTATTTGCCATCTTCACTCCCCTAAATCGGATGTAGCGCTTGTCTAAGCACTGGCAAATGAAAGCGCAAAGGTCTTCGCCTAAAAAGACACCAACCACAAAGTTTGGAATTGTCAGGTTTTGCCTTTGACTTTCAAGAACTGGAATTGAAGTTGAGCCCACTCTCAAAGCGTTTTGGGTTCAAAACACTTTCACCCCGATTTTTGACCACGCTCGCAGGGTTTGAATCAGTTTGCTCCATGGGCTTGGTTCGTCTTCGCTTTCACTAACTCCAAACACGGCTACGACAGGTTCAGGCTCTTTGGGTTGCCAACGCTGTTTCGGCTTTAAAACCATTTCCAACCTGCGATGACAGTCAGGATGCTGACCGCCACCTTCGTCCTTCCAAAAGTAAACGAAGAGCCGTTCATCTTCTCGCAATGGAAAGACACCATAGTGGACTTGTAAGTTTGGGTCACGCCAAGATGCAAAAGCGAGCCAATAGTTGGGCACATTCGGTCCACCGACTTCGTCGTCTTTTGCGTCGCCACCGATTCGTGAGGGGATGTAGTGGTAATAGCCACGCCACAGCCATTCATGTCTGCTTGTGTTTTCAACCCAAAGGCACTGAGCGAAGAAGAAAGGATGCTGAGGGAAGAAGGTGAACCTGTAAGCGCACCTGAAAGGTTGAGGTTCTGCCCTTAGCGGTTCAAACTTGCCGCCAGCACCAACTTCCGTTATCACTCGTCCCTCGTTTCCTAACCCTTGTCTCTTGACGAAAGTTATGTCCACGACAAGTCTTGCTTGGCTGATTTCCACGACTTCAAATTTTTCAACCTT
>JANXCD010000091.1 GCA_025060305.1 Armatimonadota bacterium
AGGTCAAAAATCCTTGCAGCATCCAAAAATCTGCCCAACAGTTGGCTCATCGCTGCCGACACAATCGTGGTAGCAGGACGAAAACCTTTGGGCAAACCCAAAAGCGAAAAGGAAGCGAAGAAGATGCTGAAGCAACTTTCTGGGCGAACTCATCTTTATGTTACCCTACCTCTTTTCAATCCCCTTTCCTTGCTTTTTCTCTTTGGGTTAAACATGAGGCTGAAGCAAAAGGAAACCGATTCTTCAAACGAAAATGCGGCTTTTAAGCGATGCAAACAAAAAACGCTCATGCATTAACAAAATTTGCAGTAAAGAGCGAGAGTTTTTTCTTTTGCAACAAGGAAGGTGCGGAAGCAATGAAAAAGTCAACAATTTTCGTTTCAGTGATTTTGTGTTTTCTTTGTAAAGTTTGGGGCTTGCCGATAAATCCCTTGAGCCGATTGCTTTCTGAACCTGCACTGAAAGATGCGTGGGTAGGTGTTATCGTTCAAACTCTTGGCGAACCAACTGAGAACCTCTTTGCTGTTAATGAAACAAAATACTTTATGCCTGCATCCAACTCAAAACTTTTCACTTCCGCTTTGGCGATGGAAAAATTGGGCGAAGATTTCATTTATGTCACTCCAGTCCTAACGGACGGGCGAATTGAAGGCGAAAATTTGGTTGGCAATCTTTACCTAAAAGGTTGTGGCGACCCATCCCTAACTCGTGAAAGGTTGAAAGAGTTGACGAAATTTTTGGCTTCCAAAGGGATAAAGTTCATCAATGGAGATGTCATCGTTGATGTAAGTGCCTTCACCGATAGCAAATGGGGCAAAGGTTGGTCGTGGGATTATTTGCATTTTGGTTACGCAGCAGAAGTTTGGGCGATTGCCCTTGATAGAAATAGCATAACCTTTGAAATTGCTCCAGCGCTGAAAGAAGGTCAGCCCGCTCAAGTTTCAATGCACCTTGAGACAAACTGGTTATCCTTTGAAAACCTAATTAGAACCGTTAGAAGCGGTCAAGCCTTTTGGTCAATTTGGCGTGAACCTTGGGAAAGGGTCATCCACTTTTGGGGTCAAATCCCTTTGAATTCCCCAAACGAGACAATTAGGCTGAGCGTCCCTTCTGTCCCTCACTATGTAGGCGAAACTTTTCGGTCAATTCTTAAAGAGTTGGGCATAAGCGTTGTTGGTTCTGCCAAAGTTGGTTTGACGCCTCAAAATGCAGAGATAATCGCTGAAACGAAATCGCAACCTCTGAAAGAACTGGTTCGTTGGCTCAACAAAGTCAGCGATAACCTTTATGCTGAGATGTTGTTGCGGACAGTGGCTTTGAAGTTAAAAGGAAAAGGAAGTTTTGACGAAGCAATATCGGTTTTGGAACAGCAATTGACAGAATGGGGAATTGAACCATCAGATGTTCGTCTCGTTGATGGTAGCGGTTTATCAAGGTTGAATATGGTGAAACCAAAAGCCATCGCTAAACTTTTGCAAGTGGCGAAAACTCGTCCTTGGTTCAAAGCCTTTAGGGAAAGTTTGCCCATCGCAGGGGTTGATGGGACACTTGGGGCTCGCCTTCGTGGCACTTCCGCTGAAGGCAAAGTCTTTGCTAAAACAGGTTACATTGGCAGCGTCGTTTCACTATCTGGCTACATTCAACGGATTGACGGAAGCGAGTTAGTCTTCTCGGTCATAGTCAACCATTATAACGCTCCAACAAGCCAAGTCCAGTCTGCAGTTGACAGGTTTGTTTTAGCCTTAGTAGAAATGCGCTGATATTGCTTTTACCTCTTATTACTTCCTTCGTCGCCAATAACTGACGGCAAAACCGTCATCCAAAGTTGTGCTGACCAAGACTGTATCAAATTCATTGTGAGCAGAAATCATATCCAAGTAGCGTTGCATCGCTTGTCTCATCCTGATGGCATTATGGACAGCGACGATAGCGCCTAAACGCAACTTTTGGGGATAAAGGTAGGCGAAGTAATCATGCTCACGACCCTTATCTGCGTCTAAAAAGACGAAATCAAATTGACTTTTAAGGTTTGGTACGATTTTATGAGCGTCGCCTTCAAGAAAGGTAACACGGTGTTCAAGTCCTGCTCGCTTTAGGTTTTGCTTCGCTAACCTAACTCGCTCAGGGTCAATTTCAATAGTTGTCAAGTGTCCGTCAGTTTCTTCAAGGGCAAGGCAAAGCCAAATTGCCGAATAGCCATTTGATGTCCCAACTTCCAAAATATGTTTTGAACGGGAAATTTTCACTAAGATGTTAAGGAATTGACCATCGGTTCTTGGAACATTCTGGAATTGTCTTCTCGTCGCTTCCAACTCTTGAAGGAGTGGCTCAATTTCTTTCTCACGCTTCTCAAGCGTTTTCTCCTTCTGAGCAATAGCAAACCCTCCCATTGAAAGCAATCCCATATTTCCAACAGCGACGGTCAAAAAATCACGCCTTCGCATCTTTATTCACCTCACTAAAAATCGTTCCTGTCTTGAGACCTCAAAATTTTTGACGCACAAATTTCAGTTGCTGTTTACTTTGAAGGTTTTCAGTGCTTCAATCTTGACTTTAAAAATTTGTTTCCACCACTAAACTGATTGCTGAAAGTCAGGATAAAAGATGAGCGTAATCGTAGCAAAGAAAACCGTTCACTAACCTGAAACGGACGGGAATCCTTTGACGGAGACAGATTTACACTTTAAGTTTTGCATATAGTTTGGGCAAGTTTTGGATTAGGGTGGGATTTGTAAGGTCCGATGGAAATAGCCCATCATTGCGCTGAAAATTATGCATCGTCCTTTACCAAATTCACGAATTGCCACTATGCCAACGAGTGGAGATGTCTTCCACCATCTAAGGGAACAACGGCTCCAGTCAGATAGTCACAGGTGATGCAAAAGATTACTGCTTGGACAAAATCTTCTATTGTCCCCAACCTTTGGAGCAATGTCCTTTCGCTCATTTTTCGCTTCCATTCTTCTCCGTATTCTTCTGGTGGAAGGATTGTTCCCAAAGCCACACAATTAACCCTAATCTTAGGTGCAAGTTCCTTAGCCAAACTGAGTGTAAGGGCAATAACGCCAGATTTTGAAACGCAGTAAGGTAAAAAATCTCTCCAAGGCTTAAAGGCGGATGTATCGCTGATATTGACAATAACACTGCTTTCGCTCAAAAAATCGGCAGCATAACGACAACAAAGAAAAACACTCGTCAAGTTAGCATCAATGAATTTTCGCCAAACAGTTGCATCAAGTTGGTCAAAAGGTGTTCGGTCAAAAATTGCTGCATTGTTGACGAGGATGTCAAGCCTGCCAAATCTTTGAGTCACTGATTCAACCATTGCTTTGACCTGCTCTTCATTTGTCAAATCTGCGCAAAAATGAGCAGCGCTAACTCCCAGCGATCGCAACTGCCCAACTGTCTCTAATGCTTCTGATTCTGACGAACGATAATGAACAGCAACATTGCAACCATATTTTCCTAAGGCTAACGCAATTGCTTTTCCTAATCTTTTTGCCGAACCAGTTACCAAAGCGACTTTACCTTTCAGTTCCATTGGTCATCACCGCGCGAAAGACTAACACAGGTTTTCCATCAAAAGCATAATGCGTCATAATTGGAACGAAATTTCCCCTATGTGCAAGTTGAAAACTCGTGAGTGGAAAGGGGTGATAGTTAGGTGGAAGAGCAGCGAAGAAGGGAAAGATGGGCAACAAGAATTGGATTAGTTTTGGCGATGGCTGGTAATGCCATCGGTTTGGGAAACTTCCTTCGTTTTCCAGGGCGTGCCGTCAGAAATGGTGGAGGCGCTTTCATGATACCTTACTTCATCGCCTACATTTTCATGGGCATACCAGTGATGTGGCTTGAATGGGCGCAAGGTAGATTTGGAGGTCGTTACGGTCACGGCACAACGCCAGGAATGTTCCACCGAATGTGGTCAAACCCAATCAGCAAATACTTGGGAGTTTTGGGAATTTTCATTCCAACGGTCATTGCCATCTACTACACTTATGTTGAAAGTTGGTCTTTGGGATTTGCTTTTCTCGTGCCCTACAAAATCTTCACTGGCGAATTGTTAGTTCAGAGGGGAATTTCTGTTGAAGAAGTTTTACGACCTTTTGATTCTTTTCGCAGTAGTTACATTGTTGCACGAGAAATAGGTTTTTGGACTATCCCAAGTTCCTCTGCCTATTTCTTCTTCATCATCACTTTCACTTTAAACATTTTCGTCCTTTGGCGAGGTATTGCAAGAGGTATTGAAGCCCTTGCGAAAATTGCAATGCCTATTCTTTTCTTGTTTGCAATTTTTTTGATGGTTCGGACTTTGACTTTAGGTCAACATGAAGGTGGCTCGCCTCTTGATGGTTTGGGCTTTCTTTGGAACCCGAATTTTCAACAAGCCTTCAGCATTCAAACAGGACCAAGAGTCTGGCTTGAAGCCTTTGGACAAATTTTCTTCAGCCTAAGTCTTGGCATGGGCGCAATCCAATGCTACGCAAGTTATCTTGGACCAAACGATGATGTAATGCTCACAGGTTTGTCAACGACGGCTGCCAACGAGTTCGCTGAGGTAGTCTTGGGTGGTTCAATCGCCATTCCTGCTGCCGTTACATTTTTTGGTTTGAAGCAAACTCAAGGCATTGTAGAAAAGGGCATTTTCTATCTCGGTTTCACATCGCTGCCAGCCATTTTCAGTTTCCTGCCAGCAGGTGCGCTTTTGAGTTTCGTTTGGTTTCTTTTGCTCTTTTTCGCAGGATTTACTTCATCGGTTGCTATGGCTCAACCTATGCTCGCTTTCCTTCAAGACGAGTTAGGCTGGACAAGGCAAAGAGCAGTAGCAGTTTTGGGAATTTTCTGGTTTATCGCCATGCACCTTTGCATTTTCGCCAATGCTACCATTGATGTTCTGGACTTTTGGTCAGGCTCGTTTGGTGCTCCACTTTTCGCACTCATTGAAATCATCCTGATGATGTGGATTTTTGGGTCTGATAAGATATGGGAAGAAGTGCACCGAGGCGCTCTTTTGCGTGCACCTCGGTTCTTTTACTACGCCGCAAAATATTTGACGCCTTTACTTTTGCTTGCCGTTTTTGTCGGTTTTGCTCTTCAACCTTTCATTGGTGAAGCCACAAATAAGACAATTGAAGGAGTTTCACTAAATGCGATGCCAGCAGTTTGGATGGCTCGGGTCTTGATGCTCGCTCTTTTGGCAGCACAATGCCATCTCATCCACAAGGCAAGCAAAAAGTGGGAAGGTGAATGAACAATGAAATTTGAAGGTTGGTTGTTCCTAATTTTCGGATGGGGCATAACGATTGCTTTGTTCCTATACTGTTTCGTCCGCATCTTGTTTGGAGAAGGCAATAATGCTAACCGTGATTGAGAAAAAACTACGAAAAATTTGCAGACGGATTTCATCGCTAAAATAATCCAATTAGGTTTGATTTCAGGCTTATTGGTTTCTTTTTTCTTTCGCCCTATTTTTGTTCACCAGTCAATCAATGTGGCGCAACCTTGAAACGCAAAGTTCTGTGACTTCGGCTCTGAGTTTAAGTTTCATAAGTTCCGATGCCTTGAGTTGCGATGTTGCGATACTGCGATGGCGAAATCCCAAATTTGGCTTTGAAGTAGCGGTTGAAATGTGAAAGGCTTTCAAAACCACAAGTATCAGCAACCTGCTGGACAGTTTTATCAGTCGTTTGGAGCAACTGAGCCGCTTTTTGTAACCTTCGTTCTAAAAGCCACTGTCTTGGCGACATGCCGACGGCTTTTTGAAACAATCTCCTAAGGTGGGTTTGAGAGCACATAGTTGCTTTAGCCAAATCGGAGACAGTGACTTTGCTTTCTTTTGATGCAAGGAGTTGAAAGGCTGGGCAAAGCCACTTAAGGACTTTAACTGATCGGCACTATAATTAATGTAGCAAGCGATAGCAAATAGGAGGTGACGGACATGTGGGAGCATGTGCCAGTGAAACACCCAAAGCCAGATGCTTCCGAGTTCATCGGCATTCTGATGGGGCGTGTTCCTCAGCACCGAACTCCACTCGTTGAATACATCGTTGACGATGTGGTAATGCGTCCGATCGTAGAGAATTTGCTTGAAAGGCAATGGGTGGTGCCGAAAGACCGTGAATCCCTCAAAGCCCATCTTGACAACTTTATTGAGTTTTGGTATCGCATGGGTTACGATTTCGTGAGGTTAGAAATTGGCTTGCCCTTCAAAGAAAATCGGCTCATCACTCAAGACCCAGCATCAGACAAAATGCGTGCTTGGACAGATGAGCATCAAGGCGCAATTAGCAACTGGGAAGACTTTGAGTGCTACCCTTGGCCAAAAGTTGAAGATGTTGACTTCTTCGTTTTGGAATACATCAACTCCCATTTGCCGGAGGGCATGGGATTTATCAGTTGCCATGCTGCTGGAATTTTTGAACACCTTTCTTGGATCATGTCCCTTGAAGGCTTAAGCCTTGCCCTTTACGATAATCCAGAACTTGTTGAGGCAGTGAGTAATAAGATTGGCGAGTTGATTACGAAGTTTTACGAACACCTGCTTCAATTAGAGAATTTGGTTGCGGTTTTGCAAGGCGATGATATGGGCTTTAGGACAGGGACTTTAATTTCGCCAGATGCATTGCGCAAATACATTTTGCCTTGGCACAAGCGTTGGGCGGAAATGACTCATCGGCGCGGCATACCCTACTTCCTTCACTCTTGTGGCAATATCACTGCCATCATGGATGACCTAATCAACGATGTCGGCATTGACGGCAAGCATTCCTTTGAAGATGCAATCATACCCGTTGAAGAATTTCAAAGCCTTTACGGCGACCGAATTGCGGTTTTGGGAGGCGTTGATTTGAACATTTTAGGTGCAGGAACACCTGAAATGGTCCGCAAGCGCACTCGCAAACTAATTGAAACTTGTGGCTCAAAGGGAAGGTTCGCAATTGGTTCGGGTAACTCAATCCCAACTTATGTCCCTGTTGAAAATTACCTTGCTATGATTGATGAGGCTCTAAAGGGATGAAAACAAGCGCCCTTCATTGAAAAGTTCGTTGATGCTTAGTTCCACACAACGGTTGTTAAAAAGCATTTACTGACAATATTTGACGAAAGTCAGCAATTTCTGCCGTTAACATCTGAAAATCATGTTGATAGACTTTTTGTAGAAATTCATCGTTATTTTGCCCTTTCGCCTTTCATGTCTTTTGTAAAGTCTCTCTGTTTTGCCTGAAGGTGGTTGAAGATACTTTCCCTTTTCTTCTTTCTTTCTGCTGACACAACTCTTTTGAGTATCAAACAGACAAAGTTGCCTTTTGCAAAGAAAGGTTATGACCCTTTGGGAAAGAGAGGTGTAGTAGGTCAAGTTTTAGTGATTGCATGCTGCCATCTTGGTCATTTTTGTTTGCCGATAGGTTTTTGTGTTGTGGAAGGAAGCCGAATAGAAAGCGTTATTTCTTTGCTTTCTTCTCTTTCTTTTCTTCGCTTGCACTAACGCAAAGTTGCCGTTTGAGAAGGTGCGTAGGCGGTATCTGTGCAACCATGCTTTGCTAAAAAAGGCGCTAAAGAGCAAAGATTTGCCTGTATTTTCGGCATGTGCAAAATTATAGTTTAATTTGGGTTTTGGCTTTTTGATTTACAAGTCGGCATCAAAAGTCAAGTCGTGAAAACTTTACAAGCGCCTTTCCAATTGCTAAACTCAAAAAGGGTTTTTCAAAGCCCCCGCCTACT
>JANXCD010000092.1 GCA_025060305.1 Armatimonadota bacterium
AGAAGTTGCGGAAAAGATTGAGGGTGCACGGAGGCGCTCAGAGGCGCTAAAGGAAATTGCGACAGAGATGGCGAAAGCAGGGGAGTTTGAACAAGCGATGAAGTTTGCGGAAAGGATTGAGGATGCAAGGGAGCGCTCATGGGCGTTTAAGGAAATTGCGACAGAGATGGCGAAAGCAGGAGAGTTTGAACAAGAGAAGGAAGTTGCGGAAAGGATTGAGGATGCATGGTGGCGCTCAATTGCGCTTAGAGAAATTGCAACAGAGATGGCGAAAGCAGGGATGAGAGAGGAAGCAAAGGAAGTTTTTGGACAAGCAAAGGAAGTTGCGGAGAGGATTGAGGATGCATGGAGGTGCTCATCGGCGCTAAGGGAAATTGCGACAGAGATGGCGGAAGCAGGAGAGTTTGAACAAGCGATAGAGGTTGCGGAAAGGATTGTGGATGCAAGGGAGCGCTCAATTGCGCTTAGAGAAATTGCGACAGAGATGGTGAAAGCAGGGATGAAAGATAGGGCTGAAGAAGTTCTAAAGCAAGCATGGAAAGCAGCACAAGAAGCAGCAAGTTTTGATGAACTCTGGGAAGTTGCCAAAACTGCTGCTCGGTCGGGATTTCACCATCAAGCAGTTGAGTTCGCAAAACAAATCGTCGGTGAAAGGGAGAAAGGTTTGCCGAAAGTTTTGTGGGCTTTGACTGAGGCGGGAGCGAAAGATGAGTTCAAGTTGTTGCTTCCTTTGTGCGGTTGGGCGATGGCGACAGCCCTTGTTGCATGCATGTGTCTCATTTGCCTTTACCCTTCCCATGCCCTTTCCATCACTGAAGTTTTAGCAGGCATATAGTCAAATCGGCAGGCGGGCAAATCGGCAAATCGGCAAATGGGCAGGTCGGCAAATGCGATTGATTATTGCAACGACTTTTGAAAAATAGCCTTCAAACCCACTTGCAAACTGATTAATCCTGTGACCGCTACAATCCCGCCTCCAATCAACCATTGAAGTTGCATAAGGAGCAATCCACCTAAGGCAACCAAGCCACCATAAATCAAAGCAACTCCACCAAACCAGCCGATTAACCATCGCCAATTGAGATTTTCAGATTTCAAACCTGCGACTGACGCTATTGGCTTCCACCACCCTGGTGGACGAACTTTACGGTAAAAGTCTATGAGTTTTTCCATCGGCTCAGGTTTAGTTAAGAAAGTCACCAGAACCCAAGCAACTTGGACACAAAGGACAATAATCAACAAGCGAAGCGGGAAACCTTCCATTGTTGTCAAGAAACCTGCCTTTGGTTCGCCTAACCAAGCGAGCAAGTAAATTGCACTATTGACAATCAAAGCCGTTGCCATTGCGCTAATTTCACTCCAAGCATTCACTCGCCACCAAAGCCAACGCAAAATTGAGACCAAACCGACGCCTGCATTAAGTCCGGCGAGGAGTTTCCACGCTGCTTCAACTTGTTCAGTTACTAACGCTGTTGCAACTCCGAATGCGAGTATGAATGTCGTTGCAATTCGCCCAACGAGGACATAATGTCGCTCATCTTCGTTAGGCTTGATAAAGGGGCGATAAAAATCGTTGACAAGATAACTTGCAGCCCAGTTTAGGTGTGTGTCCATTGTGCTCATGAAAGCAGCAAGCATTGCAGCAACCATGATTCCCAAAGCGCCCGATGGCAAAAGTTGAACCATCATAACAGGGTAAGCACCTTCATCACCTAAAGGCTTTTGCATTTGCGGAATTAACAACAATGAAACCAAAGCGACAACTATCCACCACCAAGGACGCAAAACATAATGAGCAAAAGCAAACCACAAAAAGGACAAAAGAGCATTGCGCTCGTCTTTGGTTGAAAGGATGCGTTGGGCGATGTAACCTTCACCATCTGGACGACCAACAGCCCACCATTGGACGAGAATGTAAGTCAAGAAAGCAACCCAAATCTTAGAGTTTTCAGGCGATGGGATGAAAGCCAACCTAACTGTCAATCCTTGCTCGCTCAACCTTTGAACCAACATTGTGCTGCCGCCAATTTCTTTCAAGGCTTCAACCGCTAACCAAATTGAGCCCGTCATTGCTAAAAAGAATTGAACCAAATCTGTCAACACTACGCCCCACAAGCCTGAAAGGATTGTGTAAAAGAAGGCAACAAAGATAAGCACAGCGAGTGCAGTTTTTGGCTCCCAACCGAAAGTCGTTTGAACAATTTTCACCATCGCAGCAATGACCCATCCCATCACAATTGAGTTTGAAATCAGGCTGCTATAAAGGACACGGAAACACCTCAAGAAGTTTGCAGGGACTCCATGATAGCGTAGGGCAATGAATTCCAAATCCGTAAGGGCTTCACTTCTACGCCAAAGTGGTGCAAAAAAGAAAGTTCCAAGCATGTTCGCTAAAGCACCACTCCACCAAAACCAGTTCCCAGATACGCCTTGAGTTCGGACAATTCCTGTAACTGCAAGGGGTGTGTCTGATGCAAAAGTTGTTGCCACCATACTTGTGCCAGCAAGCCACCAAGGTAGTTCACGACCAGCAGCAAAATATTGAGAAATGCTTTTCGCTGCTTTGCGAGCCAAAATGACGCCAATAACCATAGCAAAAACGATGTAGCCTAATACAATTGCATAATCCAATGTTGTCAACTTGGCTTCCATTCAAGCCACCTCATTTCCAAAAAGCGTCGCCAAAAGTTAAATTCTGTTAGTCGCCCTCTACCTGTTTTTGGTGAATACTTTTTCATCACTGTGCTGGAGGCTTTAGCCCATAGTGGCTGACGAACTTTTGAGCGCCGTCTTTATATGGCTTGAAAAATCATCGCCTAATGAATTAAGCGCCCACGAATTCGTCATCAGCCACTGGTTAAAGCCATTAGCCTTTGAACCTTAAAAGCGCTACTAAACCGAGATGGTCGGAAGGGTAAATTCCGCCTGAACTGGGGACATTCCCGACAGTTCGGATTTCTTCAACTTCAAAGGCATTAGGTGGCGAAAAGAGAATATAGTCAATTCGGTGCTTAGGTTGGTGGCTCGGAAAAGTGAAGCCACTTTCCAAGCGATTAGCAATTTGCCACGCATCGGCAAAGGAAGGGCTTGCTTCTTGTAGCAGAAATCGCAAAGTCGGTGATTGGGGATCATCGTTCAAATCTCCTACGAGAATTTTGGGGTTGTTGCTAATTTGCCATAGCCAAATTGCCAATTGACGGACACTTCGTTCCCGTGCCCTCCTTGAAAGCGACAAATGAGTGACACAAAAATCAAGACCTTGCCCTGAAGCGATACGAACACAAACAGCAACTCTGTCTTCAGTATCTTTAGGGTCGTTCGGGTCACGAGCAAAAGTCAAGATTTCAACGGCAGTAATAGACTTACGACTTAAAATGGCTTGTCCTATCGTTTTCGCTTGGTTGCGATGTGCAGGAACAAAATGCCAAAAGGGATAGTCAGCCATATGAGCCAGAGCCACTGCTTGACTTTCACCAATCAAACCTAAGGTGCGCAAATGGCAAACCTCTTGTAAGCCAACGATGTCGGGTTGTTCTTGTCTAATCAACTTGACAATCAATTGGCGTCTCCGTTCCCAACTTCCAGACAAGCCTTGTATGTTCATCGTCATCACTTTCAACCTCATGCTTTCTTCCACCATGTAAAAAATCTAACATTGACAAAAAAGTTAATGTCGGGTTTTATCCTGATAGCATTCTGGCGTGTATCCTCGCCATTGAATTGACAAATTCAGACCGCTGCCCAGTTGAAAGATTGGTTTTGAAGCAAAGGGACGATTTTGTTAGCCTTGCGTTATATTCTAACCGCCATCAAAATGATAGCATTGAATTCAGCAGAAATTGAAAAAGTGTGGGAAGCAAATGTGTGAGTGTTTCCAAAGCACGACAAGTTTGACACTTGGAGAATAATTGGGAGAAGCAGATGCTTCGGACTTGAAATTTGTTGGTCAAAGACCCTTTAATCTCAGTCTCGCTCTTTACTGCAAATGTTGACAGTAATCATTGTTACGCTATTGACTTTAACCTAAAAATTAACGATGAATTTTTGAGCGCTAAATCAACAGTCAAAGAATTTCTTGTAGGGCGAGCCATCGGCTCACCGAATTTTCAGTTCGGCAGTAGCCAAACCTTCCAAGGCACAAACAAATTCTGAAGCATAAAGCGTTCAGTTCTAACTTGTCAGCAAACTGTAGATTGCGAAAACCAATCAAGGAAGCATTGATTAGGAGGTCAAAGATACAACGATGGTAGAACCGATATGGGCATGGGGAATTTTCTTGTTACTTGTGCTTTTCATGTTGGCTTTGGATTTGGGCGTTTTTCACCGAAAGGCTCATGTCCCTTCTTTTAGGGAAGCGACAATTTGGAGTATCGTTTGGATCGTTGCTGCCCTTATTTTCAACGGAGTGGTTTGGGTCTGGCTTGGACATCAAAAGGCGCTTGAATTCTTTACTGGCTATTTGGTTGAAAAGGCTTTATCTGCCGACAATATCTTTGTCTTTGCTGTTCTTTTCAACTACTTTGCAGTCCCGCCTGAATATCGCCACAGAGTTCTCTTCTGGGGAGTTTTAGGTGCAATAGTGTTCCGACTTGCTTTCATTTTGGCTGGAGCGGCTTTGCTCAAAAAATTCCATTGGGTTATCTATGTCTTCGGGATTATCATTATCGTTTCAGGGTTCAAGTTGCTTTTTCGTAGTGAAGAGAACATTGCTCCAGAGCGCAACCCTGTCCTTAGGCTCGCCCGAAGGTTTCTACCTATCACTCCCAACTATCACGGTCAAAATTTCTTCGTTCGCTTGGACGGTAAGTGGATGGCAACACCTATGCTGCTTGTTTTGCTTGTTGTTGAAAGCACCGACATTGTTTTCGCTATTGACTCTATTCCAGCCATTTTTGCTATCACTCGTGACCCCTTCATTGTTTTCACTTCAAATGTTTGCGCCATACTTGGCTTAAGAGCACTTTATTTCCTACTTGAAGGCATAATTCGCTTGTTCCGATACTTAAACGAGGGCTTGGCAATCATTCTCATCTTCATAGGTGTGAAAATGTTGATAAGCGAGTTTTACAAAATTCCGACTGGAGTTGCTCTTGGTGTTGTGGCTTTGATCTTGTCAGCATCAATTGTCCTTTCTTTGGTTTTGGAGCGCAAAAAGGGTTTACCTTTGAAGGCGGAAAAGACATTAGCGGTCAAAATTGACCCAAAAGATGAATCGGCTCAATGAAACCATGAGTTTAACTTCAAGGTGAGGTGTCGCTTTTGAGTCGTTATCGCTCTTGGTTTTTTGCTTTCGCCTTACTAACTCTTTTTTTTGACCAAGCAACTAAATTTTTAGTCAGGCTCTGGTTGCCTTTGGGCAAGAGTGTGCCTATTTTGCCCAATTTTTTTTATCTGACCCACACCCAAAATCCTGGTGCTGCTTTTGGACTTTTTCCCAACGCTACTGCACTTCTTATTGTCGTTGCTCTTTTTGTCAGCGCAATTTTCCTTTGGCTTGGGCACCAAGGCTTTGACAAAAAGCGAATAGCAATTGCAGCAGGTATGATGCTTGGTGGTGCGCTCGGAAATTTAATTGACCGAGTTAGGTTTGGTGCTGTTACGGATTTCATTGACATTGGCATCTGGCCGATTTTCAATATTGCTGACATCGCTTTAACGGTAGGTGCTTTTTTGCTTCTTTGTTTTAGTTTGACAGTTTCAGATAGAAGGTCTGGCTCAAAAGTGAAAAGCGATGACTACAAATCGGCTGACGAAATTGAAAGCACTTCCCAAGAAAAGGGTTTGAAATTTCAAGGCGATGCTGATTTCACTGTTAACAAAACTTGAAAGGAAGAATTTTCACTGTTTGAGGAATTGTTCACCAAACTCAATCAACTTCATAATTTCGCTTCGCATTCGTTCTGTGGTTTGAAGCAAGCGTTCTCGCCTCGTTGCATCAGATGAAAGTTCTGGCATAAAGGGTTTCCCAAAAACAATTGCAACATTTGCAGGTTTAGGAATAGGTGCTTCCATTGGCCAAGCCTCGTAAAATCCAGCCAAACCGCAAGGAATGATTGGGACTTGTGCTTCAACAGCGATCATTGCTGGTCCAAGTTGAAAGGAACGCAATTTACCATGCTCGCTCCGTGTCCCTTCAGGAAAAATAACCAAAATGTCACCGCCCCTCAACTTTTTGATTGACAGGCGAAGCGCTCTCCTGTCAGGTGCATCTTGTTCAACAGGGATGCAATCCGTCAGCCAAAGGAAAGTTCGGACGATAGGCATGTAAAAAAGAGGTCGCTTAGCAACAAAACTGAAAGGTCTGGGCGCACAAATAGCCAGCAAAACTGGGTCAAGGTAGGTGGGATGGTTTGAAACAATTAAAACTCCTCCGCTTTCAGGTATATTCTCAGTGCCTACAACCTTCGGGCGAAACAAAAGCCAAGCGATAGCCTTGGCTAATGGTTGAAGCAACTTATATGCTCTTGTTTTCCCTTCAGTTATCATTTTGAAGCACCAATCCCGTTTGGTTTGAAATCTGCCTGCAATTTGCCATAGTTTTGTCGCCAAAAGAAATTTTAGCATTTGCTCCCTTCCTCCTTGAAATCTTTTCTATCCTTTCTCTGATTTGCTTTTTGGTTCTCTGCGAGGTTTGTCCTTTCTTTCTCCTTTCCGTTGACACCACTTTCATAAGGCGAGAGGTGACAAACTTTTAGTGCCAATTTATGGCTCAGAAAAAGGCATTTTGGATGTTTGGTTACATGACCATCTCTCAAAAGCCACTAAATTTTGGGCAAAATCGCCTTCCTCATTATGCCTACAGACCCATTGCCAAATGGTTTTTTGAGTTACACCTAATCTTCTTGCAACTTCCTTTCTGCTCTCTCCCTCAAAAAACCCAAAGGATTGCCCGATGCTTACAGCATTTCAGGCGAATTTCACTTGCCTCTACATTCAACTGCGTAATCCCTAACAAAATACGAGTCTTGGGCGAAAAAGTTGACTTTTTTAGTCACCATGATAAAATTTTTGCATTAAGGAGGCGATGAATTATGGCTAAGCATGAAGGGCAATCAACGGCTCAGAAGCCGTTGGAGATACCGTCTTGGGATTTGGTTCTCAAGCGCAACAGCATTGAGCGAATGAAGCAGGAAAAGTTTCCGCTGGACATAGTTAACGAACTGCCACAACTTATTGCTGCTGGCTACGAAGCCATTCCTGAAGAAGACATCGTTAGGCTTCAATGGTGGGGCTTGTATCACGACAAGCCTAAAGTAGGCACTTTCATGATGCGCATCAAGATTGCTGGTGGCTACCTTACGCCACAGAAGTTGCGTGCCATAGGCGAAATTGCCAATCGCTACGGCAAAGGTTACGGTGAAATCAGCACTCGCCAAAACATCCAACTGCATTGGATTAGGCTTGACGATTTGCCAGCAATTTTTGAGCACCTTAAAGCCAACGGTTTGACAACTGCTGGTGGCTGTGGCGATACAGTTCGCAACATAACAGGTTGCCCTGTCGCCGATATTGACCGAGATGCTTTGTTTGATGTCATGCCGCTGATTCAAGAGGCAGCCCGTTTCTTTTACGGCAACCGAGAGTATTCCAACCTGCCCAGAAAGCACAAAATCACTATCTCGGCTTGCCC
>JANXCD010000093.1 GCA_025060305.1 Armatimonadota bacterium
TGCTCCCTTTGTGCCTGATACACGACCTTGATGAGTTCTTCAACGCTTGAAGGCTTAGGCAACCGTTCCAGAGCGGTGTCAATCATTCTTTGGGCTTCGGTTCGGGAGTAACCGAGCGATTGCAAGATTTCAATTGCTTCACTTGCTACATCAATCGTTGCTGGTGTTGGGATTTCCTCTTCAGTGAGCAAAGCAAATTTAGCGACTTTGCCTTGCAATGTTGCTACGAGTTCTCTTGCCCTTTGGCGACCGACCCCTGGAAGTTGCATCAACGCTTTCAAGTCGTTGTCTTCAATTGCCCTTGCCAAAGTAGCCATTGGGACGGCGAAGAGTTGCAATGCACCACGAACTCCCAATTTCGGCACAGACAAAAGCCTCTCAAAAAACTCCCGCTCCAATTCACTTCGGAAACCGAGCAACATAGGCGTTGCTCGTCCTGGCTCCATTTGCATCAAGTAAAGTGTCACCAGTTCAACTTCATCGCCAACTTTCAAACTTTCAGCCCAACGGGCAACAACGCCGGGGACGAAAACTTCGTAACCGACACCATTGACATCAATTACAAGCCTTTGATTGTAGCGTTCAACGAGTTTTCCTTTCAATCGTCCAATCATTGAGTTATTCGCACCTCCTCAGCGATGGGTGTGAGAAGGCAATAGCATAATGCAAACGCCATCGCATCAATAGCATCCTGCCATGGTGGTAACTGGTTCAATTTCAAAAATTGCTGGACGGCAGCAGCCAAAACCGTTTTTGATGCAGAACCGCTTCCTGTCAATGTTCGTTTCGCTTGCGTGTATGGGTAACTTGCTACAGGAACGCCAATTTTGAAAGCAGCCAACTTGACAACACCTACACTTTGAGCGACTATAAGTGCTGACTTCATTCCAAAAGGTCTCACATAAGGCTCTTCAACGACAACACAATCGGGAGAATATTCACGAAGCAAATCAATCAATTCGTCAAAAAGCATAGCCAACCTTTGTGGCACTGGCAGTTTTGAAGGGAATTGAAACACACCACTATCAATCGCTTGCCAACCTTCATCGGTTTCCTCAATGACAGCGTAACCAACTTGTTTCGTTCCAGGGTCAATTCCGACAATAGTTCGGATGCTCACCATGTTCCTTCGCCCATCAAAGATTATGCGACAGCACAAATGGGCAAGTCGGCAAATAAGCAAATAGACATGTAGGCAAATTGGCAAGCAGACAGGTCAGCAAATAGGTGGATAGGCAAGTTAAAAGATGAGAGAAAAGGCTACCAACAAGCAGTAAAGAGCAAGACAAAACTTCAAATTTCGCCCTTGAGCGATGTTTGACCTTGCGAATTTGTTACTTGCTTTAGAACCGAAACTTTATCAGGTGAAATCTCCAAAAGGACATAATCGCCCAGAGCCGTAGTTCCGACATTTATCACAATTTGCCCGCTCTTAAGTTGCCTTAGTTGTGGTTTGTGCAAATGACCGCAAAGGTGAATTCTTGGATTGACAATTTTGAAGGCATCAAGGAAGCACCTTTGACCGCCATGAGTTCCCTTCGGCGTTTCGTCAGCAAGCCCAGCAGGGCAACTGTGAGTTACAAGGACTGTAACTTCCTTACCAGCCAATTTTTGAGCGATTGAGAGCACTTCTTCGTCAGTGATGTAGTAGGGCTTTTTGTGGCTTTTTGCCCAGATGCCATTTATGCCAGCGATGCGAATGCCTTTAATTTCAACAATTTCGCCGTTAGGCAAAAGCACTGGTGAGCCATCAAGGTTTTTCAAGGTTTTGATTAAATCCCAATCGTCGTGATTTCCGAAAACTGAATAGACTGGGACGAGTTTCAAGATAGCGTGATACTCTTGAGGCTCAACTTGCCCTTTATCGCCCCAATCTCCGACGCAGATGAGCAATTCAGGTTTCTCTTGGTTCAAAGCGTTCCAAACAAATTTCATTTGTCCGTGCATGTCTCCGACAACGAGAGTTCTGATGCCCATTGACTTAACACCTTCCTTTTGCTCTATAATTGCCCATAGGGGCTTTAATGACGGCAGATTTTGCCGTCGCAGGAGATGATAGCGATATGATAGGAACGGTCGTTGGCACTCGCTTTCAAATTGTTGGACGAATTGGAGAAGGTTGGCTATTCACAGTTTACAGAGCGAGAGACCAACTTACAGGTCAATTAGTTGCTGTAAAAGTTTTACGGCAGCCTTTTGCCACTCAGCGTCATTTTGTGGAAGCCCTTTTGCAAACCTTTGAACGCCATCTCTATCTTGCGCATCCTTCCCTTGTCAGATATTTGACCGCTGGTGAGACAGAAGAAGGGTTGCCTTTCTTTGTTTGCGAATTGGTTGCAGGTCACTCACTTTCACAACTTTTGGAGCGTCGTTTGCCTTTGCCAATTCAACAAGCCCTTGATTTGCTTTCGCAAGTAGCTGATGCCATCGGCTATTTGCACCACAATGGTATAGTTCATGGTGATCTTCGTCCACACAATATTTTGGTGACGCCGAGAGGGGAGGTCAAAGTCGGAGATTATGGGATTTGGTCTGTGTTTTTGAGTTCAAGGATAGTTGAGGCTGAATGGCTTGAACTTGCAGCGCCATATCTTGCACCAGAGAGATTTCAAGGTAGCGAGGCAACTCCTGAAGGCGATGTTTACTTTTTGGGCGTGATTTTGTTTCAGACCTTAACAGGAAGGTTGCCCTTTGAAGCAAGCCGTGTCGCCGATTTCGCCCATCTGCATTTTACATCCCCTGTCCCGTTAGCAAGCAGTTTGAACCCTTCAGCACCCTTTAGTTTGGATGCCATAATTTTGAAAGCAATGGCTAAAGAACCTTCTCAAAGATTTAAAACGGCTAACGATTTCAGAAATGCAGTGCAAGAAGTTTTGGCAACTTTAGCGGTTGAAACTGAAAGGGAAAGCAGTTATCAGGTAACCACCTCGCTAACTTCGCCAGCAGAGGAGGGCAAAGAGATTTTGAGTTTGTGGCAACGATTGTTTCAATCTGCGTTCGGTTTGATTTTGGGTTTAGTTATAGGATTGGTTTCGGTCTCTTTGGTTATTTACGCACTTCTTGTCGGGACGAAGCCAAAGGAAGTCATTGTCCCTGATGTCACAGGCATGAAACTTTCACAGGCTCGGCAAATTTTGTCTGAAAGAAATTTGAATTTGATAGTCTCAGGCTGGGAGTTCAGTAGCGAAGTGCCTGCAGAGCATATCATTCGGATGGAAAACCCTTTGCCAAACCAAAGGGTCCTTGAAGGTCGTGAAATTTTTGTCGTTGCAAGTCAAGGTGAAGCGAAGGTAACTGTCCCAGACCTTTCTGGTAAGTCAGTCCAAGAGGCTCTTTTGATTTTGAAGAAAGCAAATTTGCCTTTGGGGCAAAAGGTTGATACTTACAGCGAAAATATCCCACAAGGTTATGTCATTGGTCAACAACCGCCCCCAAGAATTGATGTCCCTGAAGGAACACCCATCAACATCATTGTCAGTAAAGGTCCGCCACCACCTGAACCAGAAATTGATTGGTCAAAGTTACCGCCTGAAGCCCGTGCATTAAAAGTGGCTATAGTGATTGGCGGCATTGAACTTAGGCAAATTGTCCAAATTATCGTCTCAGATGAAGAAGGAGAGCGAGAAGTCTATCGTGGCGTTCATGTTCCAGGCGATAAAGTTGTCAAGACAGTCATCGTTTACGGTCCAGCAAAAATCAGAGTTCTCGTCAACGGTCGTGAAGTTTCGCCACCTCAGGAGTTGTGAAAAACCTATGGGTAGCGAAAAGCAACCAGACGAAGCGTTGGTCCAAAAAGCGAAAAAGGGCGATAGCCAAGCCTTTGACCAACTTATTGAGCGCTACTACCAGCGCATTTACAAATTGGCTTTCCAAATGCTTGGCAACGGCGAGGATGCAGCCGACGCAACTCAAGAAACTTTCCTTAAGGCTTACCAGCAAATCAGAAGTTTTCGTGGCGCTTCCTCTTTTGCCACATGGCTTTACCGAATTGCTGTCAATACATGCCGAGACATAATGCGTCGCAACAAAGCCACAGTTTTCTCTCAATTTTCTCCAGAAGATGAACAAACCGATTTTGAACCTTCAATTTTGATAGAGCCAAACCCAAACGAGATTTTGGTTGAACGAGAAAAGGCTGAATTAGTTTGGATGGCTCTAAACTCACTTCCAGAAGAGACGAGGCAAATTTTGGTTTTGTGCGATATGCAAGGTTTCTCTTATGCTGAAGTTGCTGCAATTTTGAATTTGCCTGAAGGGACAGTAAAATCAAGATTGCACCGAGCCAGAAACGCTTTCAAAGAAGTTTGGAAAAGACTGACAAGGGAACAAATCCAGCCTTCAAAGCGTCCAAAAGGTGGCGATGTAAAATGAACTGCAAGAAAGTCATTGAAAGAATGAGCCAATTTTGGAGTGGCGAGTTGGACGAAGTGTCCAAAAAGGAAATGGAAGCCCATCTTCAAAGTTGCAGCATTTGTCAAGAAGAGTGGGAAGCGATGAATGCTGCTATGTTCGCTTTGAAGAATGTAACAACACCTGAGCCACCAACTGAACTTTTGAACCAAATCAAGAATGCAGTGAGAATAAAACAAACACAAAAAACCAAAAAAGCACCTGTATGGCAGTGGCGATGGGCTTTCGCTGCAGTTGGAATTGCTATTCCTTTACTGCTCCTTTTTGCTTTCCTTTCTCCATTTCAAGAGAGAACGGACGCCCCTGTTGTGAAAAAAATAGCGGAATCGTTACCTTCAGAACCAACTTTTGAGCGAACATTACCACCTTCATCTTCTCAACCATCTGTTCCAACTATGAAAGTGCGACCCTCGCCAAGAGAAAGGATAAAGAAACCTTCAAGACCAAGCCCTGAAACTGAGATTGCCCGAAAGAAGAGCAGCGAAAAGAGCCAATTGGTCGCTCCGAGTTTAGCAGAAAAATTGCCGACTTTGGAATTGCCCTATGGCGAAAGCCTTGCAGAACAGCCACAAAAGGAAATTCCCACTCCTGTCTTGCCTCAACCTGAACAGAATGCCCCTAAGATAGCCGAGTTGCCTTTTGAACAAAGAAAAGTGCCTTTTAGGGCAGAAATTGAACTCAAAGAGCCATTAAAAGTTCCAGTGTTAGAAAAATCAGAATCAACCTTAGCATCAAGAAGCCAATCAAGCCCACCATCAACTGAACCGATGGTTGCCCGCCAAAAGGATGAAGAAAAGACCAGAGTTTTTGACATCATAAAGCCAATGCCACTGATGATGCAACAAGGCAGCAATTTGCAGCAAGCAGTAGTAGCAACGCCATTTCAACTTCGTTGGGTTCGCTTTGAACCTGTAGTGCTTGGAAAGGTCAGATTGTGGGAATTGGGCTTAATTTCCGAAAGCCAGCAAATTGTCAAGGTTTGGGTTCAGCCCGGCGAAAAAATTGAAGTTTTGAACGCTTTTCAGCAATTCCCCACTGAGGCTAAAAGTTTAGTTTTATGGCATGACAAGTTGACAGCATCAAAAGAAGCCATCATTCCAATCTTAGTCCGAGCAAACGAGTTGGGAACTCGTAAAGTGCTAATGACTGTTGAAACGGCTGAAGGAAAAACCTTTTCTTGGTGGTTCGTTTTCCCAGTGATGCTAAAAATTGAAACAATCAGGTTTAGACATCCAATTGCTTTCCAAATTGAGCAATGGAAAGTCCTTGATTTGCTCTCTCATATCGCATGGGAAAGCAGATTTGCTTTCCTACTGCCAGAACAAGTTGCTCAAAGAGTTGTCAATTTGCCAATGAAAACTATGTCAGTGCCAGAAATTCTTGCACTCTTAGAGCAACAAATAGGCGGTCGCTTTATAAGGTTCGGAAACACTATCTCTTGGATTAGTCCAACTCCGTCACTTGCCGCTCCGATGACGAATCGGCAATGAATTACACCAACAAATCTTGAGCAAAGAACAGAAAACTTTTAGGCAGATTAAACCTGACTGAAAAATTTGCAAGCAAATTTCATCTTCACTCTTTACTCAAAAGTTTGTTGGTGTAACCTCAAGGTCAGACTACTGCCCGACAGAAGAAATCAAGACAGAAAAAATCGGAGCGCCAGTAGGCGTGACCTCCAAATTGGCTAAAAATCTCTCAGAGGGCAAGGCTACTTGCCTTGTTGAAAAATCTAACGGCATATTACCAACACATCTTGAAGTAAAGAGCGTTCATCTCATTTCCACTCCACAATTCGCTCTGTGAGTTGACGAAAGTTTCGGCTTGGGTGTAAAGAGACGAGTTTTTTCACTTCTCCATCATTGCGCAAAGCATCAGCAATTTCACGAACCTTTTTACCCCGTGGGTCATAGAAAATGATGCCAGCAACAGGATATTTTGCAACTGTTGCCATGGCTTTCAAAACGCCTTTTGTTTTCGGTTCAACGGCGTAAAGTTCAACGAAAACAGGGACAGGCGATAGCCTGACAAAGGCGTAAAGCAAAGTGTCAAGCCAGTAAGTAAGGTCATAAGTGATGCAATAAAGTGGAACCAAAAGCCATTCAACAAAATTCGCTAACTCTCTCAAGTCAACACCAAAACGCTCTCGCAAAAAATATGGTTCAGGATGGACAGTAAGCGAAATCGGTTTGCTAAATCGCTCTGCGACAGTTTCAACCCAATTTGTGATGACGAATACTCGCCAATCTTGCCAACTGTTGATGCCACTTTGGGCAAATTTTGTTTTGCATCTTTGGCAATAGCAGTAGTTCGCTTCAGGGAACTGGACAGAGTCAAGGTGCAAACCGTTGCCTTCGCTTTTCGTGACTTGGTTTATTGTGTCCAAAAGATTGAGACGATGCTCTTTAACATTCGGGCAGACCCAACCCCAAGCAAAGCCGTCACGCAAGTTTCTCCTGCCAGGCAATGCAGGCAAACCATCTTCAGAAACAGCGACCCAATCTGGAAACTTCATCGTTGCTTCAGTGTGACCGAAACACGAAATGACTGGGCGAACTTTTAAGTTGCCATGCCATACTTTTGCTCTTCCCGTCACCTCCCTGATTGGGAACAAAACCAAATCAAACCAGTCCAACAAGTTTTCATCAAGCCGATGCAAATTGATGCCCAGTTTCATCGCTTTCGCTCCCCTTTGCTCTCAAACTCATTCAAGGATGATAGCACTCTCAAAGTGTCGCCGAAGTGTTGATTGGCAGTGACAAATTTGATACTGCATTTATCAAGCCGTGCTAACATCTCAACCGGGAAAAATAAAGTGCGTCTCAAAGTTTTGAGAAACTCAAACGCTCCTTTTTTGCAAAGTTTGTTGGCGCTTGATTGTTTATGCTGTTGGCTTCAGCCAACAGTTGACGACGAATTTGTGAGAGCCAAAATTATTTGACGAAAATTTTCGTTTAAACTTTGAAAGTGAGGTGTGAATGCAATGGGTTCGGACAGTCAGGCAAGCACCGACCCATTAGCGGAATTGCCTGACGAATTACGGCAGGAAATCTCGGAGCGGCTTGGTGGCG
>JANXCD010000094.1 GCA_025060305.1 Armatimonadota bacterium
GGTCAATCAACGGACCGACATCGGTGCTTTCATCAAGACCGTTCCCAAGTTTCAATCGCTTTGTGTAATCCACAACTCTTTCAACAAACTCATTCCAGATTTGCTCGTGGACATAAATTCGGTTGGGCGAAATGCAAGTTTGACCATTGTTTCTAAATTTGGCTTGGACAGTCCATTTAGCAGCCTTGTCAATGTCAACATCTGGGAAGACAAGGACAGGTGCGTGTCCGCCAAGTTCAAGGGAGAGCCTTTTGATTTGGTCAGCAGCCTGTCGCATCAAAAGCCGACCAACACGAGTTGAACCTGTGAAACTGATTTTTCGGACCTTTTCATCGGCGAAGAAGACAGCAGAAATTTCTGATGGTTCGCCTGTGACGAGGTTGGCAACACCTTTAGGTAAGCCTGAATCTTGCAAGCATTTGAAAATCGCCATCGCAACAAGCGGAGTTCTGTGATCGGGCTTGGAGACGACAGTGCAGCCTGCAGCCAATGCGGGAGCGACTTTTCGGGCAAGCAAATTTGCTGGGAAGTTCCAAGGAGTTATCGTTGCAACTACGCCAACAGGTTGACGGATGACCCAATGGCGCTTTTGTGGAATCCATTGAGGGACAAGTTCGCCGTAGTTTCGTTTCGCTTCTTCGGCATACCATTCAAAATAGCCAGCGCAAATTTGAACTTCAATTCTTGACTCTTTAATAGGCTTGCCGACTTCAAGGGTCATCAACTTAGCGATTTCTTCAAGCCTTTCACGAATCAAATCAGCAGCCTTTTTCAAAGGAATTGCCCGCTCGTAAGGCGTAAGTCGTGACCAATTTTGGAAAGCCCTTGCTGCAGCATCAACGGCTCGCTTTGCATCCTCAGGCGTTCCATCAGGAACTTCAAAGATGACTTCTTCATTTGCAGGGTTAATGACTGAGCGAGTTTTGCCATTGCTGCTTTCAACCCATTCGCCATCAATGAACATCCGAAAGTATTCTGCCCTTTCCATGTCATTCACCTCCACTGTTGCAAATAAGCGATGGCTCTATTTTGAGCAACTTGATTTCCTTGACAGGCTTTTAATCGCAGATTGGCTCTTATTGTCCCGACCGATTATGGCGAATTTCAGTCCCTTTGTGCCTAAAGGAAGTTGGTAACTGCCAACAAAAATTTGCCAGCAACAAAACCCCAAAAAAATTTTTCACATCCCTTTGCCTAAGCAAACAAAGTTAAGCGTAGAAATTTTCTTCGCCTCATAAGACCTTTTCAGATAGAAAGTTAAAGTTTCGCATTGCTGCATTTCTTTGCGTTGACGCAAATTCCACCAATCTCTCTTTTAAGCCCTCAGCAAGGCGAACCTGCTCAATAGCAGCAGCAATTTCATTTGCATCAGCCGATAAAGGTAGAATTTGTTTGCTTGCGACTTCGCCGAAGATGTTTTTAACTTTCGGGTCGTAATTCAAGCCAACAAATGGAACGCTGAGAAGGCAAGCAGCAATCAAAGCGTGCAATCGCATAGCCAAAAGCAAATGGCTAATTGCGATGCCTTTCAAACCGTCACTCCAAGTTTCGTAACGAAACCATTCAGACGAAGGGATTTGGGCTAATAGTTGCAATGAAGTTTCGTCCAATTTTGGTTGAAGTGGCAATAGCAAAACTTTTTCGTCCTTTTGAACCAAACGCTTCAGCGCATCAATGACATTTTCTTCAACTTGATGTCCTTTAACAGGTCTCAAGTTGACAGCAATTAATTTCTTCTGTTGGCAATGCGGTAACTCGTCCCAAGCGAAAGTGAGGTCGGCAGTCACAAAGCGGTTTTCAAGTTTACAGCCAATTTCTTTTGCCAAGTTGAAAGAAATTGGTTCCCTGAAAGTCACAAAGTCGCAAGCATTTATGGCTTGCTTTGCGAGGATTTGGCTCACTCGCCTCCTGAGTGGTCCCAAGCCTTGCCCAATCAAAGCAACTTTTTTGCCTGCAAATTTTCCCAACCAAATCAGCAAACAGTAAAAAACAAGGGAACGAAAACTTGTGACATCTTGAAGAAGCGAACCGCCACAACCAATAACCACTTGACTTTTGCTCAGGGCTGAAGAAATTGCTTTCCAACTTCTCGCTATCGCTTTGATGTTGTGTTCTCTTTCGGTTTTGTTGGGGTTTCTACTCAATGCAATAACTTGCTGACCTTTGAAATTCATTTGCCTTATGCCTTTCAAAAAAGAAGCCAATGTCCATTCATCGCCAAAGTTGCCTGCACCAAAATAGCCAAACAAAAATATTTGAGGCACAAAGTTTGCACCTACCTTTTGCTACCTCTCCGTTCAATTGGAATCCCTTGAAGGCACAGAGGGCAAGATTCTGGCTGAAAGGTTTGCAAAGGCAATCTCAAAAGAACTTCCGTTCTGACAGGAAGTTGCAAAGGCTTTTCACCTCGGTCAATCAGAACGGCTACACCAACAATTTCTGCTCCCTTTGACAAGGCTAAATCTAAAGTCACTTTCACTGAGCCACCAGTTGTCACTACATCTTCAACGAGCAAAATCTTTTCGTTGGGATTGATTTCAAAACCTCTTCTCAAAACCCTTTGACCATTTTCCGTTTCAGCGAACATGTATCTGCAACCGATTTGCCTTGCGACTTCATAAGCAAGGACAATTCCGCCAACGGCTAAACCGAGCACAGCATCAATTCGTTCGCCTTCAAACCTTTTGACTACTTCAGCACAAGTTGCGCTCACAAGTTCAGGTTGTTCAAGTAGCCGAAACTTTTCAACATATTTGTCGCTGTGAAGTCCACTGGTCAAAAGGAAATGTCCTGTCAACAATGCGCCACAATCTTCAAGCCACCGCTTAATTTTCTCTTGAAAATCCATCAGCATCACTTCCTTATGAGTGAAACAATCAAAGGCTCTTTACTCAAATTGGTATAACCTCAAGGTCTGGCTACTACCCCACCGAAAAATCGGCAAGCCAGTAGGCTTGCCCTCCGAATTGGATCGGAGTTACTACCCTGCCGAAAAGTCCCCAAATTGGCTCGGAGGGCAGGGTTACTACCCTGCCGAAAAGTCCCCAAATTGGCTCGGAGGGCAAGGTTACTACCCTGCCGAAAAGTCCCCAAATTGGCTCGGAGGGCAGGGTTACTACCCTGCCGAAAAATCTAACAGGCACATTACCAACACACTTTGAAGTAAAGAGCGCAATCAAATTTCCAAGCCATCTCTCAACTCCCGCAAAAACCATTCCACGAATACTGGTATGCCTTCATCAATACGAACTTTAGGTCGGTAATCCAAAAGTCTTTGCGCTTTCGTTATGTCGGCATGAGTTAATGGAGGCTCAGTTTTCGGCATAGGTAGAAATTGCAATTTCGCTTTCTTGCCAAGGGCTCGCTCAAGCATTTCAACCATGTCCAGCAAAATGACAGGTGTCCCACAGCCCAAGTTGATGATTTCGTAGCCCATAGGTTTATCAAGGGCAACTTCTATCCCATCAACGATGTCGTCAATGTAGGTGTAATCTCGTTGACTTGTTCCATCGCCGTAAATTGGAACATCCTTTCCCTTGACAATGTATCGGGCAAACTTGTGGATGACTAAATCGGGGCGTTGGCGAGGTCCGTAAACAGTGAAGAATCTCAAACAGGTGATTGGCAAACCGTGTAAGTGGTGAAAGGTGTAAGCGATAATTTCTCCCATCCGTTTTGTAGCGCCGTAGGGAGAAATTGGCCTAACTGCTGGTTCGCTTTCCTTGAAAGGTGCTTTTGTGTCGGCTCCGTAAACCGAAGATGATGAGGCAAAAACAAACATCTCAACCCCATAAAGCCTTGAGAGTTCAAGCAAGATTACCGTCCCAAAGACATTTACTCTTTCGTAATCAATAGGTCGTTCAAGCGATGGAACGACACCTGCGAGTGCTGCCAAGTGGACAATCTTCTGCGGTCGGTAGCGTCCAAAAATCTGCTGCATTGCTTCTCGGTCACAAATGTCGGCTTCAAAGAAAACGAAATTTTTTTGCTCCTTTGCCCACCTCAAATTTCTTTCCTTGATTTCTCGCCCATAAAAAAGCGGGTCAAAATTATCAACACCAATAACGAAATCCTCTCGCCTCAAAAGTCTTTCAGTTATGTGTGAACCTATGAAACCAGCGCAGCCAGTGACCAAGATAGTTGCCATAATCTTTTCCTCCTTCTTAAGCCAGTTCAGACTTGATACCTTGCAAGGAACTATTTTGCTGCATTTATCGCAAATGTGTTGTGTGGTGCATCGCATAGCGTGAACAACCGAGAACCAACAAATCTTGCAGTGAAGAGCGTTGCCCATCAGGTTCAACGCTTGACAAATTTGTTACCGACCTATTGGCTAAATCTCTCAGCATATAACACCTGACAACAAAATTTGTGAATAGCAAACCATGCAAAAAGAAAAAGGGCACACCCATAGGTGCGCCCTTCCTATTTTGACCTTATAGGACTGTTTCACTTCGTGATTTCCTTAAAGGCTTCCTCAACTTTCTTGAAGTCCTTAGCGTTAAGGTTGACAAATTTGGCGCTCAAGCGCTTGTCACGATAAACGAACACGATGTTGTGAAGTTTATCGGAGAGTTCAATTTTGTAGAGTTTCAAGTAGGCATCCTTCTGATTATCTGGAAGGTAGCATATAGCGATGTCCTCAATCTTCTTCTCTTCAGCAAGTTTGCTCAATTTGTTTTTGACAGCCTCGCCTTGTGTCCAAATCACAAAACCATAAGCCTTTTTGCCTTCCTTGCGAGCGTTTCGGATAATTTCCTGAAGTTTCACCGCCAGACTGGCGGCGTTTTCCTCAGAGTCCAGATGAATGAAAATCTGGACTTGAGGAGTTGTCCCATACTTTCAGACGGGACAAGTATTTGTCCCTTTGTCGGGACCTGCTACATGGATAGGGTTATAAGCGGGAACGGAGTCCCCTACCTTCAAGCCGGTGTCAGGCGCTTTTTCCTGCTGTTCCTGTTGCGCCCAAACACACCACGCAACTAATAACACCACAGCGCTGCCTAAAGCAAGCCAACGCATGTGCTTATCACCTCCATAAAAGTTTTCACTCATAGGCTCAAAGCCCGCATAAAGTTTGACGCACCAAAAAACAAATAGTCAGATATGGACATTTGCAGGTCCTTATGTCATAATAAACGGCGAATTTTGAAATCACACTTAAGTAGGCGAAGGAAGATGAAGCAAAAGTTTGAGCGAAAATTGGGTTTCTTTATTTCAGTGACGGCTAATACCGTCGCACCATTATCCTTTGCCTTCCTACCCCTATGCCTATTGCTATTGGTCGGGCACTAAAGCCTGTGCCCGACCGAAAATCACGCATGAACTTTACCGCCCTTTTTTATTTGGTTTCCGCAAAATCTAAATCCCACAAAAGGAGGTTGATAGCGATGTCAAGGCGCATTTACATCTTTGACACAACTTTGCGTGATGGCGAGCAATCGCCGGGTGTCAGTTTGATGCAACACGAAAAATTGGAAATTGCAAAGCAACTTGCGAGGTTGGGAGTGGATGTCATTGAAGCGGGTTTCCCTATCGCTTCACCAGGCGAAGCCTCTGCTGTCAAACTCATTGCCGAACAAGTTGGCACTGCTGAAGGTCCAGTTATTGCAGCGCTCTCTCGTGCGGTTAAACAAGACATTGATGTCGCTGGTGAATCGCTCCAACCAGCCAAAAAGAGGCGAATTCACACCTTCATTGCAACCAGTGACATCCATCTGCAATACAAACTCCGAATGACCCGTGAGCAAGTTCTTGATGCTGCCATCAAGGCTGTCAAGTTGGCACGAAACTATACTGATGATGTTGAGTTCAGCGCTGAAGATGCTACCCGAAGTGACCCCGAATTTCTTTGTCAAGTTTTTGAAGCCGCTATTGATGCTGGAGCAACAACTATCAACATCCCTGACACTGTCGGCTACGCTTTGCCTAACGAGTTTGGTCAATTAGTGCGAACCGTTTTTGAAAAGGTGCCAAACATTCACAAAGTCCAGTTCGTCAGCGTTCACTGCCATAACGATTTGGGCTTGGCAGTTGCCAATTCCATAGCAGGAATAATGGCAGGTGCAAACCAAGTTGAATGCACAATCAACGGCATTGGTGAGCGGGCAGGTAATGCAAGCCTTGAGGAAATCGTCATGGCAATTTATTGTCGTGGTCAAGTCCTTAACTGTCAAACAAACATCCGACACGAACAAATCATCCGAACCAGCAGGCTTGTCAGTGAACTTACAGGCATGACTATTCAACCCAACAAAGCCATCGTAGGTGCAAACGCTTTCCGACATGAATCTGGCATCCACCAACATGGTGTCTTGAGCAATCCACTGACTTACGAAATTATTGACCCTAAACTTGTCGGCTTACCTGGCAGTGGAATTGTTTTGGGCAAGCATAGCGGGCGACATGCTTTGGAAGCGAAACTGAAGGATTTGGGTTACGAGTTGAAAAAAGAACAACTGGACGAAGTTTTCAAGCGCTTCAAAGAACTTGCTGACCGCAAAAAACACATCACTGATGCTGACCTTGAAAGCCTTGTTGCCGATACAGTTCATGCTATCCCTGCTGATGAAGTTGTCTACCGGCTGGACTACATGCATGTTGTTTCGGGCAAAGGGACAGTTCCTACGGCAACTGTCAGGATCAAATTGGATGGTAACGAATTGTTGGCTTCGGAAACAGGTGTCGGTCCAATTGACGCTGTTTATCGCACTATCGCCAAGTTGGTCAAGGAGAAGCACAGGCTCGTTGACTTTCAGGTTCGCTCTATAGGTCCTGGCACAGATGCAGTTGCTGATGTTATCGTTCGGGTTGAAGATGAGCATGGCAACATCTTCGTTGGTCACGGGATTTCGCCTGATACTATTGAAGCAGCGACTAAAGCCTATTTGCAAGCCATCAACCGATTGGCATATCATCATCGTCGCAAACTTCCCACCCCGCAGCGTGGAGGCGAGGTTTGAAACTGAAGCAGATTTCATCTGCCCTACCATCCAACTGCGTAACTCTTAACTACAAAGTTTGTTGGTGGCTCATGCAGAGCAGTTGAAGGTAATGATGGTGACCATCAAAGAAGATTTGCATTGTCTCTTTTGCTTTATTTCATTTCTCAAAGCAGCAGTTTGGGTTATGATACTCTCTGGCGTTTTAGCAATCATCTTCTGCATTTACTTTGGCAGGTGAAGGAAGACATGGTGGCAGAACAAAATGCTAAGCAACTTCTTGAAAAAGCAGCGAAGGTGGTCGTAGAGCGAGGGCTGGAAGTCCCTGCCATTCTGT
>JANXCD010000095.1 GCA_025060305.1 Armatimonadota bacterium
ACAGTTCCTTAACTTGCTGCATCGCCGTTGATGCTTTGGGTCGTGAACATGTCACGGGTGTGGCGATGCCTGGACCTTACTCGTCTAAGCATAGCCTTGAAGACGCTGAAGCGTTGGCTCGCAATTTGGGCATTCGCTTTCTTGTCATTCCCATCAATGATGTCTTTCAAGCATTTTTGCAAACTTTGAGCGATGCTTTTCGTGGAATGCTCCAAGATGTGACCGAAGAGAACTTGCAGGCTCGCATTCGTGGGACAATTTTGATGGCTTTGTCAAACAAGTTTGGTTGGCTCGTTTTGACCACAGGAAACAAAAGTGAAGGAAGCACAGGCTACTGCACCCTTTACGGCGACACTGCTGGAGGTTTCGCTGTGCTCAAAGATGTCTACAAGACGCTCGTTTACGATTTGGCTGCTTATGTGAACGAGAGAGCAGGGCGAGAAATCATACCCAAACGAGTTTTTGAAAAGCCTCCGAGCGCCGAACTTAGACCTGGGCAAGTTGACCAAGAGAAGTTGCCACCTTACCCACTGCTTGATGAAATTTTGCAGGCTTATGTTGAAGAAGACCGAAGTGTCCACGACATCGTTGCTATGGGTTACAATGAAGCGACAGTGCGCAAAGTTGCATGGATGGTTGACAGCAGCGAATATAAGCGCCGCCAATTTGCACCTGGACCGAAAATCACACACCGAGCCTTCGGCAAAGACCGAAGATTGCCCATCACAAACAAATGGCGTGAATGGGAATCTGGCTAAAAGAAGAGCGAACTATAATTCAAAGAACCAGACTACTGTGTTCCAATTCAGTCGCTTTGCTTCTGCTTGTTTTACTGCAAATCCTTCAGGCACAATTTGCCCAAAACTCCAAGATTCGCCCCATTGTATCCCACTCACCGCCTTTGGTGCTCTCCATCCCCACCATCTCAAGAACGGGTAGCCTCTCATCTTTTCAGGCAATTCTTTTGCCATTGATGCTTCTGCTGTCAATGCCAGTGCGGGATACTCCGAAAACTCTCGTGCCCTTTCTAAACCCAAAGCGAAATTAGTCTTGATCGGCGGGATGAGACGAACTCGTTGGACTGGACGGCTTGTGCGCAGAAACGACACACACATCGCTGCTACATCCGCTCCACGCCCAACTTGCCAACTTTCTGGCGGAGCGATAGTGGCGAGTTTTTCAGGAGGTTCGTTCAAAAGCAACGCCCTCAACCTGACTATTGACGGTGCGATGTGGGCAGTGTCTTGTAAAAGTCGGTAAGGCGTTTCTTCTTCACCTTTTTGCCTCTTTGCTCGCTCAGTTAGCAAGTCCATTTCAGCGCTCACTTCCGAATGAAGCACTCCCTGATAAAACCAAGCCACTTCCTCGCAAGAGAAACGAACCCATCGGTTGTTGAACTGACGCTCACCAGTTACCTTTGGGTAAGTTGGTCCGTCAATTTGCCAACCAGCCAAATCGCCCCAAAGGTTTGTCAAGTAAACCTCTTCTGGCATGAACTCTTCAGAGTGCCAAGGTTGGTTCAGGCGAAAATAACTTGCCCCGACCTGCTTGACATAATGGTGCACCAACTCACGGGCAAAAATGTAGCAAGCGAAAGCATAAGTTTCGTAGTCGCCTACTTGATAAGCCAACCTCGCCATTGACAAAGGGGGTGCTGCTTCGTCGCCCATCTCAGCAATTGCGTAGCGACCAACTGATTTCCAATCGCACTCAAGGGGCGTTATGAAGAAGCGCTTGACCGTTTGCCACCTCTGGCGAATGATTTCCCAACCGCCGGCGTAGTAAGCGATGTTCCAAACGGTCTCCAAAAGGTTGCTTGAGAACTTGCCAGCATCATCGTAACTGCCCCAAGTTCCAATCCCAGGACCGACAAGCAACAACATGCTGCGAAAAGACTTGTAATTGCCCTCTTGAAGCACAAACTCACGCAAGTAGTCAACGAGCACTGTCTTTACCCTTTCCTGCAAATCTTTCGGCAAATAGGGCAACGCTTTGGCATACCATCGGTCGCCCATAACTTGCCAGCAGTAATTTTCCGGTCCGCCGTGATCCCAAATTTGCTGCCAACTCTTTGTCCGGAATTTTTGAGCGAGAGTGTTTTCCAACCTTTTCAGCGCTGCTGCAACTGATGGGTGGCGTTTCGTTTCTGGTGGCTGCCACTTTTCGGCGAAATGGACATGGTGCAGAACCCTCATCTTGACCGTGTAACTGTTTTTGTTTTCAACCCCCATGAACGGACCGTAGGGCGTGAAAAGGTCAACATCTCGGATGGGTTGCGAAAATTCCATCGGGAAAGGCTTTTCTGCTACTCGCACGCCTGACCAGTGTGCTAACGCAAGGACTGGTGGCAACGGTGCAAACTTGATTGGCTTTGTCCTCCACTCATCGGCAATGGGTAGGTATGAAAAGGAGTAGCGAACGAGAATTGTGTCTCCGTCTACGGTGAACTCTTCCTTGCAATGTATTGGGAACATGCGCAACATACGGGCGAAAAATCGGCACCGTTCAATCACAGGCTTTGGCAAGTTGCTGACCCAAGTGTTGGTAGCGATGCCCCTGCTCAGAAGTCTATGCTGTGCCAAGTAATCGCCCTCACGGTTCATCGGAACTTTAAAGTAGCCGAACAAAGGCATGATTACAATAAAACCAGCCTCTTTGGGGAACTTAAGTGTCAAGCCTTCTTCAGTGATGGAAATTTCCGAGGGCTTTCGCTGCAGAACCAAGAGAGTGGGTGCATCGTAGCGCCATCCTTTTGCACCATTGAACCAACAAAGCAACCAAGCCTCGTTCATTGGCAATAGTGTAAATTTATTGCGCTGAAAAATTTGCACGCCTTCTCTGGTCGGGATAGCAATGAAGGTCGGAGGCTCTAAGCCCCATCGCTCCATGTTGCGGAAAAGGTGAAGGACTTTAGTCCGACACAAAACTAAAACAGATGGCGATAACTCTGTTGTCAAAACGCCAAACTTTTGCTTTTGCCAAGTAGTAAAATCGGTTTGCGGCTTGAGTTTCGGCGTTGCTATGGGAAGTGAAATGGCTTTTAGTCCTTGCCCAAAACCACAATTTGACGAAACTATTGCCAACCCAATCAGCAATGCAACTGTTCCTTTCATTGCCTTCACACCCCTTTTGATGCGCTTTCACTTCTTTTGGCTGTCGCATAATCGGTTTTGCTCTTTCTTTAAAGTAAAAAGCAAATCAATTTTGCTTTCCAACGCAAACTTTTTTGATGGCTTGTGAAGAACGCGGCTCTAACTCGCTTCAAAAAGAAGGTCGGTAAATTGGAATACAAGCAGATGCGGTGAGCATATATTCATCAGCATGCGGACAGGAGTTCATCTATCAAAACCGAACAACCTCTCAATTCACTTCCCTTTGCTCTCCCGAGCAAAATGAAATTGTTTCCGACTTTAACTCCCAAGTCTTCGGTTAAAACTGCTATTACAGAACCTCGGTTTGCAAGGTCGTAATGGCAAAGCAAACCCACTTCGCCATCGCTAACTTCTGACAAAGTTTCAGTATCAAGGACTTTCGTCCTAACCCAATGAGGTGGCTTGTGTATTCGTTTTTTTGAGCCGCCAAACTCAAAAAAGTAAGGCTGTCCTACAATTCCATCATAAAACTGAGACGATAGTTCAGCCATGCCATATTCATTGATGCACCATTCCTGCGGAATGCCAAAAACTTGTTCATACATGTGATAGATTTCGTCACGAGAAACTTCCCTTGAACGACCTTTGAATCCACCAGTGTCCATTAGCCTGCTTCCCGTTGGTAGTCTAAAACTCAACTTTTGAGCGATGCAAAAGTCCAAAAAATGCACGAAGGAAAAAGAAGTTCCGAGCAGCAGGACAGGCTCATTGTTCGCCTCCGCTGCTCTAATCCAATTCACCAGTTCCTCTGCTAAGAGTTTTCCACCTCGTATGAACCAATTGCTTAGCAATCCTGTTTCGCTTTCTGGAACTCCCCACTTGTTCACTATTGTCGTCAACATATGTGCCAGCGACGAGTTTGGAAGTTCCTTTTTTGGTGGGAACAAAACCGCAATAGGCAAATTTTTCCTTTCAGGTAGCAAATGAGGTTCAAACCACAAAAGCACTGAAGCCTCATAAAGGCTGATGTTAAAGACAAAATTTCTACTCCTCTTTTGTTCGCCCTGAGTAGTTCCACTTGAAAGAAAAACTGCTTCAGCAAATTCCAATGGTTCGCAGGCTAAGTCAAAGAGTTTGAAAGCACGGGTTGGAACTGGTGGGATTTCAGACCAATTAAAGACAGTTTCGGGAGTTTTGCCTTTTTGCAGGCAAAGTTTCTGATAAAGTCTGTTGCGCTCATACTGATAGGCGAAAACTTTCAAAGCCAATTTGTTGAAGTCCTTCTCGTCTTCGCTGTTTTTTTCCATAAATTCCAAAATCGCCTCATCTATTTCTTCCGCTGTCAAGTTGCTCACCTCAAGGTTGACACACTCGGCACGGTTGAAAACCTTCCGCAAGTGCTTTCTCAGCGTTTTGGAAGTAGACAAGATTTTGATGGCTGATTTTCCTAACTAAAGAGCAATTTGGACGGTGAAAAACCTTTGTTCGTTTATTACCTACCACAGCCAAGCGAGTCGGCTTGTAAACTGACCACAAGCCACGATGGCTTGCCATAGCCTCTCGCTGGAGTTTCACGAACAAGTCGGAGTATTTGACATTAGGGGGTTTTGTGTAAGTCCTCGCAAATCCGTTTCTAATCATCTCGCCGTTGACAAAAATTCTTCGCCCACTCTTATCCCTCACAAAAACATAAGCCAACAAACGCCCATAGTGATCGTAGCGCTCAACATCAAACTCCAAATCTACCAATTTGTTTTCAACCAAATTGCGGTTAAAATTTTTCGCTGCTTCGTAAAAGGGTTGACCAAATTCTGGTGTGTCAATGCCTATGTATCGGACAGTTCGTCCATCGGACAAAACAACAGTATCGCCGTCTATAACCTTTATGACCTTTAAGCCACTTCTCGCCTCTTTGGGTTGGCGGATAAGTTGGCGCTGGGATGCAAAGGCAAACAGCACCAAAAATATCGCTGCAACGAATGGCAAGCGAAAGGGACTGAAATTTCCCAAAGGCTTCCTTACAAATTTGCTTTCTCGCTTCATCTGTTTCATCCCTCCAGGTCTTTGTTCAAGACCGTGTCTTATTATGTGACGAAGTTTTGTTTTTTTGCCAAATAGTCAAAGCAACTTGAAGTTGTGCCAATTGCATCAGTCAACTCTAACGCTTTGGTTCATTTCCGCCGACTTCAGTGATGCTTCAACTATCTGAATGACATTGCGAGCCTCTTCAGGTTTAACAGCAAGTTCAGTTCCTTTTTCCAAGACTTCTGCGATGTTTCGGTAGTATTCACGCCAATCTCCACGAAGGCTCTCAACGGTCATTTCAACCTTGTGCCCATTCAATTCTGTCCAGACCTTTGTCTTATGTTCTGGTGCTTCACGAGCCTTATCTATATCGCCTTGGCGAAGTGCGTCTTCTTGAGGGTCAAGCCCAAACTTAATCAAGCCACCTTTATCACCGAGAACATACCAGCGTGGCTTTTCGGCTTGGCGAAGGTTATTGACTTCAATTGTGGCTATGCGTCCATCGCCATATTCAAAAGTTGTCCTGAAAAAACTTTCAACGCTCAATTGCCAAACCCTGAAATTTCGCCATGCTGTCACTTGCTTTGGTTTGCCCATAATTAAAAGGGTTTGGTCAATGAGGTGAACACCCCAATCGTGCAGAAGAGAACCCATCTTTTCTCTCTCCGCTCGCCATCGTCCGGTCGGACCATAACGACCAACATTTAACTCCATCAACCAAACTTCACCAATCAAGTCCTTTTCAATCACCCCTTTGACAGTCAGAAAGTCCCAATCCCAGCGACGATTGTGAAAGACACTGAGCAAACGATTTTGCTTTTTTGCTTCGGCGATCAAATCGTCAGCCTCTTTGACAGTCAAAGTGAAGGGTTTATCAACGACTACATGCTTGCCTGCCTGCAGTGCTGATTTTGTCAACGGGTGGTGAGTGTTGTGAGGTGTAGCAATTACGACTAACTCAACTTTGGAGTCAGCGAATAAATCTTCAGGCGAATTGTAAACTTTGACATTCCAATCCCTTTGTGCTTGTCTTCTCCTTTCGTCATCTCTTGAAGCAATAGCGTAAAGTTCAAGCCCTTCAACTTGCCAAATCAATGGTGCGTGAAAAATTCGTCCAGCATAACCATAGCCGACAATACCAACTTGCACAGCCATTTTGGTGTAGCACCTCCTCCACTTGCGAAGAATTTTCCTCTTCAATTGCCCTTC
Source organism: Armatimonadota bacterium (assembly GCA_025060305.1). Taxonomy (GTDB): domain Bacteria; phylum Armatimonadota; class Fervidibacteria; order Fervidibacterales; family Fervidibacteraceae; genus Fervidibacter. The sequence continues at coordinate 6,327 of JANXCD010000095.1, forward strand.
AGATGCTTTGAAAGTTTTGGCTCTCGTCAAACTCAAGTTTAATGCTTCTGCGCTATATTTGTGTGAAGTGCCAATTGAGTTTTTTATCGGACAAAATTCCGCCCGAAAAGAAAAAACCAAAAAGATTTTGATGGCTTAACAGTTGTCCTTACCTTTCAATTTCTCTGAGAAACAAAGGTGAGCGAAGACTATGAGAGATCGCAATCTGCACCGATCTAATCTAACTGTGACAGCGCCTCGTTTGTTGGCTGGTCGTGATGTTCGCCATTGGGTTCGTGAATTTCTTGAAGGCATGGGAGAGCCTGAACCTCAACCCTTTACACCTTCGGATTTTCAACTTGCAGCCCTTGAATCAGTTTTGGAGCGAGATACAATCGTCGTCGCTCCAACGGGCAGCGGCAAAACTTGGATTGCAGAGCAAGCCATCACGCGCTTTTCATCGGAAGGACGACGCAGTTGGTATACGACGCCCCTTAAAGCCTTGAGCAATCAAAAGTTTGATGCTTTCCGTGAACTGTTTGGCGAGCAAAATGTTGGGCTTTTGACAGGCGAACGAAGGGAAAACTCACAAGCGCCCATTATTGTTGCGACCACTGAAGTTTTGCGCAATTTGCTTTACGCTGCCTCAGGCGAAATTGCTGCCGATTTCATCATCTTGGACGAAGCCCATTACCTTGCCGACCTTGAAAGAGGCGTCACTTGGGAAGAAGTCATTATCCTTGCGCCACCTGAAAGTAGGTTTCTGCTCTTATCAGCGACAATTGCCAATGCCGACGAACTTGCTGGCTGGATGAAAGAAGTTCGTGGTCAAGAGCCAGCGCTGATTCGGGTTGACAGCGAAGAGCGACCAGTGCCGCTGCGCTACGGCTTCATTGATAGGTTCGGACG
>JANXCD010000096.1 GCA_025060305.1 Armatimonadota bacterium
TGTTGGCTGATGTCCTGTCAAAGGCTAAAGAATTTGCAGGCTTGAAGTGAATTGAATGCCTTCAGTGGGTCAAGGCGTAGTAAACCAAATTCACTCCAAATCGGAAGGCATATTCAAACTCAGGCGGAAGACAAGCACACATCGGTCCTGTCCAACGCCAACTTTGCCAAGAGCATTCTTCAGCGTTTTGCGAATATACCAGCACGAGCCTACCGTCAAGTTCTATTCCCTCGTGGAAAGTTTTCCCACCTCGCCTTGCAGGGACGATTTTGTCAATTCGGTAAGGGACACGATAAAGGGGATGGTTTAGCGGTATCGGTTTGAGTTTTGCTTCGGGCAAAATCCCTTGAATTTCGGGGCGAAGTTCGGGGCGAAGCCTCAATTTGGCGCTGCATTCGCTCACGAACAAAAAGCCACCACCAAGCAAATAACGCCTTAGCCTATCCCTTTCAGCAGCGGTCAAGTTCATCGGTTGATGCTCGCTGACGAAGATAACGATAGGGAAACGAAAGATTTCGTCGTTGTCAAGAGAAACGATGACACGGTTTGGGTAAAGGTGTTGCCAGCCAGTTCGTTCAGACACATTGCGAATTAAATTGAAATCGCTCATCGGGTCAACTCTAAGGGTGCTTTCACGAAGCCTCAAACGGGCGATGGCAACAGCATGAGGTGGCAGTTTCGGGACAGGGGGCAAAGGCTCAAGTTCACCTTCAGGCAAAACCGCTTCACCTGAAGGGGCAGGTGAATGACTTAAAGCAAATGTCAGAAAAACGAACAAAAAAGCCAAAGCGATTATTCGCATCTTCCTCTCACCTCAAAAATGCGTTTCAGTTGGCAAAATTAGCAAGTGCTTTTGCTCTTTCTGACCTTGATCGTTCAAAATAATCGTCAATAGTCTCAAGGTTGAACTCACGAACCCAATCCCAAACGGTCATGTCTTCTCGGTTGCATGTGAGCAAGAAACGACCTTCAGGCTGCGAGATTTCAATTTCGGCATCAGCACCATAGCACTTTTTGAGCGCTGGTAACTTTTCATGATTATAGTCAAGATGAGCAACAACACAATCAAGGTTGATGCTGCAACTGATTAAGGGCTGATAGTATGGCTGCGCAGTCTTGATAATCTGCCCTAAAGGATTGACAACCATACTTTGAGGCGAGGAAATGGATGTGACTATCCAAAAGCCGAAATCAACAGCCCAAACCTGAACTTGCTTTCCGCCAGGATACATTGACACGAAACAGACAATTTCTGCACCATTTGCTTTCAGTCTTTGAGCAACTTCTCGGAAGTTCAAATCAAAGCAAATAGCAAAGCCAACTCGCCCAAAATCGGTTTGAAAAACAGGCGCATCCAAACCGGGGACTATGCCGATGTTCAATTCTTTGATGGTTGGGAACATTTTAGCGTAATAGCCAACAACTTCACCTTTTCGGTCAATCAAAACAGCGGCATTGTAAGTTTTTTCGCCATCTTTTAAGACCATTGGGCAGACGACATAGCAGTTATGCTTACGAGCATAATCGCTCAGCCTCTCAACAGTCTTTCCGTTCAGCGTTTCAGCGGTTGCAAACCACTTTTCAAAATCCAAGCCTATCCCAGCGAAAGTTTCAGGCAAGCAAACTAAATCAGGTTTGTGCCATGACGCTTGCTCTAACAAACTTATCGCCGCTTCTATGTTTCGTTCCTTGCTTCCTTGCCCTTGCATTGAGATTGAAACAACCCTTAGCCAACGAGCCAATTTTTCTCACCTCTTTGTGTTGATTTTATGGGAAATTTTAGCACAGGAACGGAGTTGGAATTAGGAGCGGATGAAATCCGACTGATTCGTTGAATTTTTGAATCTGAACCTACAAAACAAAACCAACTGCGCAAATCCCGATGCAAATGAATGTAGTCTGCTTGCGAAAATTTTGAGCGGATTTTGTTTTGGATTGCAACCCTAAATTTCCGAAACAGAGATTTCTCCAGTCAGACAAGAATCCAAATCTCCGAGAAATTTCAAGCAAAAGGCATCATCGTTCTTTGCAAGTTTGGACGAAAGCGTTAAAAAGTCGCTGAGCATGTTGGTCTTCCAACTGAGCCTCTGGATGCCACTGGACTCCGACAATCGGCTTACCATTGCCAAACTCTATTGCTTCAATGACGCCGTCAGATGCCCAAGCGACAACTTTCAAACCCTTTCCAACTTTGTCAACTGCTTGATGGTGTGAACTTTTGACGAAAATCTTTTGCTCCTGAATCCAATTACATAAAAGCGAACTTGGCTCAACTTCAACTTCGTGCTCGGAAAACCAAGATGTAGAAAGCCTATGGGACGGAATGTCTTGAATGAGAGTTCCACCAAAGGCGACATTGAGTAATTGGCAACCGTAGCATATACCCAAAATTGGCTTGTTAAGTTCAACCATCGCTTTGACAAGTTCAATTTCAAATTCTGCCCTTTGACGGACTGCTTCATCAGTATTGGTGCTCTGATAAGGTTGTTCGCCGTAAAGTTCTGGCGGTATGTCCCTGCCACCGCTTATCACGAGCCCGCTTAGAAATTCAGCGATTTCGCTGACATCACTTATATCAAGTGGTGCGATCAGTATCGCTAATCCGCCCGCTTTTTTAATCGCTCGGACATATCTGTCTTGAAGTTCGTGAACGAAATCTTTGTCTTTCATTCTCACATTGCAACTTATTCCGATGATTGGCTTCATCGCTATCACCTTGCTTAAATTTAATGCACTCAGAATGAAACTAAAAGTAGAAACTTGCACACTTGGCTTTATCTTGTAGGAGCGAATGAAAGTGGCTTACCGGCTCAAGCCAAACCTGCTGCTAACTCTTGGGGCTTGGGAACTCATGGTTCGCTAAGTGAAGTGTCACTGAAGAGTTTTGAGTTGCAATGCAGCATAATTGGAGCGGTAACGAAGTATGGCTGCAATTGAAATTGCGCCAAGAATAGTTGACGAAAAAGTTTGTTTTGGAAAACTCGTCATCAAAGAGACGAGAGTGCCTGTTTACATCGTTTTAGCGAAATTGGCTGGCGGAATGACTATGGAGCAAGTCTTTGAAGAGTATGACATCTCTCTGGAAGACATCAGAGCCTCCCTCGCTTACGAAGCATCTGTGACTGAAAGGCTACAGTGAGCGCCATTGAAGGCAGATTTTGAAATGGCGCAAGTTTTTCAAATGAACCTTATTTCGCCAAACCTACAATCGTCCAAACCAAAATTTCGCCCATAGCGTAAAAGTTCGCCAACACCAATCTTTCTTTAGGCGAATGATAATTTTCTCCGCCCGTCGGCAAAACGAGACATCGGATTCCATGAACTGTGAAGATGTTTCCATCCGTTCCGCCACCCATACGCCTGAGTTTCGGTTTTAACCCTAAACTTTCCACTGCTTTTATAGCAGCCTTGACGATTGGTTCATCTGGAGACAACCGAATTGCATCAAAAGTTTTATCAATTGTCAAATCAACTTTGCTGTCAAATTTCTGAGCGACTTGTTCGCAAATTCGTTTCCATTCAGCAACCAACGCTTCAACTCTTTGTGGGTTATGACTTCTAAACTCGCCGATGACTTTGCATCTATCGGGCACGATGTTCATTGCTTGCCCGCCTTCAATCACGCCTACATTCGCCGTTGTATCTTCGTCAATTCGTCCCCATTTCATCGCCGAAATTGCTTCGGAAGCCATCACAATGGCATTGACACCTTTTTCAGGTTCAACGCCAGCATGAGCAGCCTTGCCGTGAAAAACCGCTTCAAAGCGAAAATGGGTTGGTGAACCGATGATCAAATCGCTCGGTTCTCCCGAACCGTCAACGACGATGCCGTAGCGTGATTTGAGTTTAGACTTGTCAAAAACTTTTGCACCGAGCAGACCTTTTTCCTCTCGGATTGTGAACACGACTTCAATAGGTGGATGAGGCAAGTTTCGTTCCTGCAAAGTTCTGATGGCTTCCAGAATAAGAGCCACTCCTGCTTTATCGTCGGCGCCCAATATTGTCGTGCCATCGGTCTTGATTTCCGTTTCTGTGCGGATGACCTTAATCCCTTTCGTCGGCGCAACAGTATCAAGGTGAGCACTTAGCATCACAGGAAGAACATTGACGGTTCCTTTGAATCTCGCAAAAACATTTCCGCCAGTACCGCCAATTTTCTCGCTGGCATTGTCTATGGATATTTCTTCGGCGCCAAGTTCCCTTAATCGTTCGGCAACAAACTGACAAATCTCACCCTCATTCTCGCTCCCGCTGTCTATGTGCACGAGTTGCAAAAACAATTCAGTCATCCGTTCACGATTGACAAGCGATTGATTTTGAGCCAAAAGAATTAAAGGCAAGGCAAACAGAACAAACAAACATCGTTGCACAGAAATCATCCTCCTTTTCACTTGATCGCTCTTTACCTCAAAGGGTGTTGGTAATATGCTTAGGAGTTACGCATAAGTCCTAAATTTTTGAGCACTAACCTCGGTCAAGCGAAAATTAAAGGGCAGATGAAATCCGTCGTTGCACCAAATATCTTACTATCGCTTCCGCATTGTTAGCAACTCCACCGTCCCTTTATCCCAAGCGATGCACAAACCAAGATGATTGCCACTTTTGACTAATGCCCAGTCAGAGACTAGTTCCCTGCCACCAAGCAATGTGCTTTGCCATTGCAATTCACCTGACTTCGTTTTACGAAACCAACAAAGCCTATAGCGTCCTTGTGTATCCCTGCCAATCAACTCATCACTACCATCACCATCTATGTCGGCAGCAAGAACAAGTTCAAAAGGTGCTTCATGTTTGCGCCATTCTGAAGGTGATAGGGCATCTTTGCCTTCGGGCAGTTCCCAGAAGATGCTGTATTCACTCACTGCTCTCCAACTCCATCTCAATTTTTTGCCATCAAACCAAATGTCTGGCAGAAAACTTAGAACTAATCGGTTATCCCTAGTCACAAGACACTTCCTTTCACCTACACTGAAAAACTTGACGAAAATCCCAATTGTAGTTCCCAACTTCTTACCCTTCCAAACTCTTAGTCTCTTGCCTTCTAGCTTGAAAACAAGCCACTTATCATCTATTTCATGTGCCACGACAATTTCACTTAGACTATCGCTATCAAGGTCAAAAAGTTCCCAAAGGAAAAACATTGAAAACAAACCAAGTATTGGCAACTTTGTGATAATACTCAATTCTTTTCTCTTCTGGTCAAAACTCCAAACCTGAAAGAGTTTTGAGTAAAAATCTACCTTTACAATTTCTAACCATCCGTCTCCGTTCAAATCAGCAATTAAAGGAAAGCCGTAAGGCATCAGAGAACCTAAAGCCTTTTCGCCCTTCCTTTCGTTACCCCAAATTACCCATACTTCTTCTACTTCTTCATTAATTGCACGACGAAGAAGGCAAACTAAATCCAATTTGCCATCTTTGTCCAAATCAGCTAGGTCGTAGATGCAACCAGTTAAGACAGATTTGACTTGAAATTTTTCGGAAACAAACTTGCCCGCAAATTTCCATTCACCATTTTCTGCTAACACGAAAACCCAAGCATTAGCACCAAGATAGGTTGCGAGAAAAACTGTTCCAATCCCTTTACCTTGACGAAAATCAATCCAATCAAAAACCCTATCGGGCAGAAAAGGGAGTGGCTCAAAAGTTGCTTTACCATTTCGCCAACTAAGCAATCGTAACTTATCGCCAACCGAAACAGGCACAGAACGCATCGGAACTTCTTCAAAGGACTTGTATCTCCCAATCGCTTTGCAACCTGCGATTTCAATTGCATTTGGCTCATCAAAAGGTGAACGAATCCAAAAAGGTGGCTTGCCTTCACTAACTGCCAAAACCTCTGAACGCCCATCACGGTCAAGGTCTGTGACAAGCAGTCGTTCTGGTCTATAAGGCAACTTGGCGATGACTTTTCGGTTGAGACGAAAAGACAGTTGAGAAAGCCATACAGGGGTGAAGAAAAAAGCAAAGCAGATGGCTGCAAAAATGATTGTCCAAAGCGCCCATTTTTTCATCGCCCTTCACCTTCAAGATATGTTTGCAATTTTCTCAAAACCCACGCTACAGATTTTAGCCTGTAGGTGTTGATAGGTTCTTTAGAAAACTCATGCTATGGGCTTTAGCCTGTAATTGTTGGCGAATTCTTGAGCGCCATCTTCATATGGCAGAATTTCTTCGCCGAATGAATTCGGCGCTTGTTTTGCTTCGTCATCAACCACTGGCTAAAGCCAGTGGCATGAATACAAATCATGCTTTTCTCCATCCATGCTACGGGCTTTAGCCCATAGTTGATGACGAATTTCTGAGCGCCGACTTTAGTCGGCGAAGATTTTTGACCAAATCAACGCCGAATGAATTCGGCGCTTGTTTTGCTTCGTCATCAACCACTGGCTAAAGCCAGTGGCATGAAAAACAAAATGTGGTTGATGGCAAAAATTTCTGAGCCTCGTTCTTAGCGGAAATTTTTCGCCGAATGAATTCGGCGCTCGTTTTGTTTCGTCATCAACCACTGGCTAAAGCCAGTGGCATGGACGATAAAGCATGCTTTTTCAAAACCATGCTATGGGCTTTAGCCCATAGTTGATGACGAATTTCTGAGCGCCGACTTTAGTCGGCGAAGATTTTTGTCTGGCTTACCGATTTGTAGGGACGGACGAAGTCCGCCTGATTTTTCGGACAGGTTTCACCTGTCCCTACAATGCAATTTTCGTGTCTCTTAACAGCCTGCACTTCCAACTCACCTGTGATGTGGTGGCTGGAAGCGGATGATGACGACATCGCCGTCTTGGACTTCGTAGTCTTTGCCTTTGATTTCAACCCAACCTTTTTCTTTCGCCGCTTCCCACGAACCTGCTTCCTTGAGCCGTTCAAAGGGAGAAACTTCCGCTCGGATGAAACCTGCTTCCATGTCTGAGTGGATTTTGCCCGCTGCCTTGACAATTGGTGTCCCTTTCGTGATAACCCAAGCAGTTACTTCCTTGCCGACAAAAGTGAAGAAAGTGATGGCATTGAGCAATTCAAAAGCAGCCTTGACAACTTGTTGGAGCGCCTGAACTTCTGAGCCGTAAAGTTCTGCAAGTTCGGAAGCCTCTTCTTCGGACAATTCGGCGAGTTCCGCTGAGAGTTTAGCATTGATGGAAATTGAAGCAATTCCCTTCCCCTGA
>JANXCD010000097.1 GCA_025060305.1 Armatimonadota bacterium
GCTTCTGCTTCCGCAATCAATTTTCTCAACACTTTCGCCAGTTGCTCGGCAGTGATTTCGCCTTCATGCACTCCAACGATGCGACCCGTAGGGTCAATGAGCACCAAAGTCGGCCATGCTCTAACTCCGTAAAGTTGCCAAATGCCGAAGTCTTTGTCGTTGATGACAGGGTGCTCAACGCCATATCGCAAAATTGCCTTCCTCAAATTTTCGTCATTGCGTTCGTTGGGAAACTTCGCCGAGTGAACTCCAATGACAACCAACTCGTTAGGGAACATCCGTTCCAACTGCCGCAACTGCGGCAGCGTGTGCAAGCAGTTAATTCAGCAGTAAGTCCAAAAGTCCAGCAGCACGAACTTGCCCCTCAATGCCTTCAGGCTCAAAGGTTTGTCAGTGTTGAGCCATTGGACACCTGCAGGGAAATCGGGAGCATGTATTGTGCCTATTGACATCATTTTTGCTTTCACCTCTTGAGTTTTTTGTCGCTGCGACATTATTCCGAAACCGAGCGCTAAAGCCGTTGCGAACGAAGTGAAAAACAAGATGCGCCACAACTTCGTTCACCTCCAACGGCTAAGTTTGTGGCTGATGAGAAAAGTCTAATTGGCTCTCTATTTTTAAAGTTTGTTGGTGCTTCATATCCATGCTACTGGCTTTAGCCAGTGGTTGATGGCGAATTTATAAGCGACGAATTTATTCGGCGAAGAAATTCTGTCATATGAAGGCAATGCTCAGAAATTTCGTTAGTGACCATGGGCTAAAGCCCACAGCATGGTTAGGAAAAATGGTTGCCAACGACATTTGCAGTAAAGAGCCAGTTAATTTTTCAGCGGTTTTGAGCAGCTTGGCGGAGCAGCGATGGCAATTTTGTCGGTTCACGGCAAACGACGAATTCCCACTGACCAAATTCACCATGATAATTCACTGCTCTCACCCAGCGACGAGTGGCGATTTCTTTTTGCCTGTCTTGCTCCGTTTCAAAACCTTTAACTTCCAAAATGACTTTCAATTTGCTTCCATCACGACATCGCAATATAACCAAGTAATCGGGACGATATTCATGCCGAACACCTTGCCACTCGTAAGGGATGGTGAAGTCAAGATGGTCATTTTTAGCATAAGCGATGACTTCATCCATTTGTTCCAAATAATAAGCGACACTGTGCTCCCACTTTGGCGCATCAAGCACTACATGGCTTATATGACTTTTAATCGTGCCGACGCAAGGTCTCACTGTGCGGAAAAGGACTTCTGAAGTTGAACCGATGGGGCGAAATCGCTCAACGATGGGCAAGATCGGTGGTTCTCCTGCTTCCATGTCAGGCTCAATCGCTTCCGTTAGCCTTTCAACAATTCGCTGCTTATATTTGAGCAGCGCCACATCCTCCAATTGAGCGTCTTCAGTCAACATGACACGCTCTTCAAGGTAGCGCCAAACAATTTCCAAAACTTGCGGGAAGAGAATGTGGCGAATGCCCCATTCTTCACGCTTGTCTTTCAGACGACGGGTAATTTCTGCAGCGATTTCGTAAACTGTTGATTGCAACCTTTTCTCGCTATGGAATGGGTTGCGGTCGTGCAAAACTTCTTGTCCAGGACCTAATCGGTCTGGGCGTCCAATTCGGTAACCTACTGAAGGCTTGGCAACAATCTCCGTTGGTTCAATCTGCGGTGCAATCACTAAATAAGGCAATTTCTCCCAATCAACCCGAATGCGTTGTCGGACATCAACGACATAACCTTCAATTCGTGGGAAAGTAATTTCAAGGTCTTTGCGCTCCTGTAGTGCACGAACGAGTGTGGAAGGTTTTGACACTTCAGGTCGCCCAATTGGCTTTTTCTTAACAGGAATGACTTCAAAGGGAACTCCATAAACATCCACATACTCAGGTTCGTTGAAATCATCGTAATTGAGTCTTCGTAATCCACGACCGACAACTTGTTCGCAAAGTAATTGTGAAGTGAATGCTCTCAAGCCTAAAATTTGCGTGACATTTTGAGCGTCCCAACCTTCATTAAGCATCCCAACTGCAACGACACATCGGATGTTTTTTCCAGGCGGTTCACCTTCCCGCTCCCACTCAGTTTTTCCAATTGTGTCAACGGTCTTGCGCAACCGCTCAGCAGCCTCCTGTTTCGTTTCCCCTTCAAAAGCGCTTTCCGCCTCCGCCAAAAGTTTTGAGTCAATGCGAAGGGTGTATTCACCTTCAAATTCCTTCAACACATTGCCATTGACAATATGCTCATGAACGACTTTTGCAAGGTCAGTATTGTCACAAACGACAATCATGACTGGTGGGACAGGCGAACCATTTCGTTGAAACTCGTCAAAAGTTCGTTTCCATTCTGAAGCCAAAGTAGCCAATGCACCTTCAGCCTCTCTCAAAACCGCTTCGGGTTTGGCTTTGCGGCGAGCGGTCTGTCGCTCTGAAGCGGGCAAATTTTTGTTGATATGCTCCCAAAGCCGAAAATATCTTGGGATTAATTCGCCAGTGTTATCATCAACAGGAACTCTCGGAATTTTCACTATGCCACACTCAATAGCATCAATCAAACCGAAGTCAGAAACAACCCAAGGGAACGGCTCACCTTCAGGGTAGCCACTGCCTTTGATGTAGAACGGTGTCGCTGAAAAATCGGCACAAAAGTTGATACCACGAACAGCGTTGATTTTGTCAAGCCCACTGACCCAAATAGTTGCTTCTTCTCGTTCGGCGATTTCTTCAGGCGAAAGTTGCCCTCGCAATTCTTCAGGCAAAGGTGCAGGTCGGTAAGCATGATGGGCTTCATCGTTTATGACCAAAATGTTTTGCTTGTTGCCTAACTCACGCAAGACTCTTCGGCAAAAGGCAGCGTCACTTTCAACACCCCGTTGAACGACACTTTTTGTTCTGCTGTCATCTTTCGGCAAGAAAAGATGCCAATTGGTTATTTGAAACTTACCTTGTTGCAATCTTTCCATCATTCCTTTGGGCAAAAGGTCAAACTTCTCATAGTAGTTGCCTTTCCGCCAAGGCAAAAGGACTTGAAGTCGTTCCTTGATTGTCAAGTTCGGACAAACAATCAAAACGGCATCAGAAAAGCGACGGTCTTGCGGGTTTGCAAGTTTGTTAAGAACTTGCCAAGCGATGACCAGAGCCATAACTACAGTTTTGCCTGTCCCTGTCGCCATCTTGCAAGCGTATCGGGTCAGCCCCACCCTTCCCCTCCCCGCTTGCGGGGAGGGATAGGGAGGGGAAAAACTTCCCGCTTGCGGGGAGGGATAGGGAGGGGAAAAACTTCCCGCTTGCGGGGAGGGATAGGGAGGGGAAAAACTTCCCGCTTGCGGGGAGGGATAGGGAGGGGAAAAACTTCCCGCTTGCAGGGAAGGAAAGGATGAAGAAAAGTTTTCAACCTGAGTGGAGGGCATGGGATGAACATCCTTTGGAATAACTATGCCTTGCTTTTCGGCGGGTGATGCTTCAATAAGCCAAATGAGCGTTTCCACTGCTTCCCTTTGGCAAAAGAAAAGTTTTCGCTCTCGGTCTGGGTTGTTCCAGTGGTTAAGTAATTGTCTCGTGATAGGAGTGACATTGGGATAACCATGCTCCCGCCAAATTTTCACTTGCTCACGAATCAAGTTAACCAACTCAAAAGGCACAAATTCCTCTTCAAACATTGCCCTTTGCCCTTCAACCGTCTTCGGTCTCAAAAAGTATCCTGCGGGTCGTCTTCCCTCTTTAAGCACAGGTTGACCATTCTCGTAAGCCCAATATCTCTTTGGCTCTTCAAAAGGCGAATTGATGATAGGGTTATCAACGAGCATTGACATCACCCACTCAATAACTTGTCCTCTCCAGTGCTATTACCCTCACAACCTCATTCCCACGAAAGTCAATGACTTTGACGGCAATGCGTTTGTGTTCGCCAAGTTGAAAGGGGAAAGAAACTGTCCCTCGCATCCTATCAAAAATCTCTGGGTCAATGTAGGCTTTTAAAGCCCTTTGAAGTTTTTCCCAAGCATTCTGGTCGTTAGGGAAGAAGGCTTGACAAATATGGAAAGTTTTGCCGTCGTAGTCAGTGTCTAAAAACCATGCTGCTACATCCTCACCACGAGTTGAGCGCACTTCTCCAGTCAGCGGGTCGTAAATGTCAACACCAAGAAGTTCAACGATATAAGTCCCGTCATTCTGCCTTTCAACCCTTACATCGGGCTGACCGAAAGCAGTGAAAATCTGGCTCGTTCTTGTCGCTTTCAACAAATCGCCAACTAAGACATCGGGAGCGATGTTGACCAAGTGAATCTGCAGACCAGCGACTGGAGTGCGCTGAATCAAAGCCTGCGCTTCGGGGTCAAAACTGAAACCTGCGAAAATCAAAACTTGGTAACCGTTCACCTTCGCTGTTGGGATTGCCTCTTGAACTTGAAATGCCGTCACAGGTCCATACTGCGGACCGAAACTAATTGCCACTCTCAACGCCTTGCCGTTTTGCTTCGTTTCCGCTTCGGCGTGAAGGAATCCAAGATTGATTGGGCGAATGTTTTCAAGTTCCATCCTTTTGCCACCAGGGAAAATTACGCCTCCCTGCTGCTTGAGCAAATTGAGCATGTTTGTCAAATGGTCGCCACCTCGGTCGCTAATTCTCGCTTTCATTTCCTCTTCTTCAAACTGTGGGACAGGTGCTTGGGTTGGGTCTTCAATTGTGGGCACTGGAATGGCTTCAACGGTGAACGGACCTGAAACCCGCACGACACTTCTGTTAACTTTCGGTCGGTCATAAAGGGTTTCTTGGGAAGCATTCCGCTTGATGCTATCGTCAATTTCCTTTCGCTTTTTTCGCTTCAATTCCCAAAATCGTTTCAATGATGCTTTGACTTCATCAGACCAATCGGATGGCGGGATAGGTTCAGGGACATCTTTGAGAGATTTCCAAAGGTGACCTGTGAGCCGATATATCGCTTCCAACAATTCTTCAACCTGTCTTGGGTCATGCTGCAAGGCTTGATTTTTAGCCTGATGTAGTTTCCAGTAAATTTCACAGGCTTCGTCAGACCAAGCAGGATGTGGGATTTCTCGTGGAACTTCCCATTCCTGCCAATTCGTGCCTAATGCTTCGTTCAAATCCTTTAACGCTTGGTCAATCTGTGGTTGATATTTGGCTGCAATGTTGTCAATCTCTGTGTTTCTGGCAATGCTTTCCAAGGTTATGTGCGGGACAGTCTCGTAGACAAAGCCTCCAACAGGACCTCGTTTTGGGTCACGCAACTCATAGTAGTCAAATTTCGCTGTCATTAACCTTTGACGGGCAATGGCAATGGCGACTCTTGAAGTGTCGCAAGTAATCCAACGCCTTCCCCATTTTTCAGCGCAATAAGCCGTTGTGCCTGAACCGCAATTATGCACTACACAAACTTCAGTGATGAAAGAATGGACTCCCTCAACTTCAAGGTCATAAACGATTTCTTCAGTATACTCTGAGCGAATTTCCACAATGCGAACTCCCTCCCGCTCTGGTCCAAAGAAAACCAAGTCACCAATCGCCAAATCTCTCGCTTCAACCCATTGAGCGCCTTCAACAGAAAACTGCTCTTGACAAACTCTCCAAATAGTTTCAAGGACTCCTTCTAAATTCCGCTCCACTTCTGTAGCAGGGAATCGCAGCACTCGCAACCCCAAAGATTGCAAATATTCATCTCGCATTCGGTCACGAGCAATTGCTTCATCTGTGCTGTGAAAATCGGAACCGTTAACTTCAACAACGAGTCTGGCTTCTCGGCTATAAAAGTCAGCGATGTAAGGACCGATAGGATGTTGACGACGGAATTTGAATTGCATTTGACGGTTTCGCAAAGCCTGCCAAAGTTTCCTTTCAGGCGGTGTCATCTCTTTCCTAAGTTCTCGGCTACGACCGCGAAGATGCTTAGGTATGCCTGACCAATCCAAATTTCCACCAAGCGAACGCGGTCGCAATTTAGCAAGAACCTTATGGTCGGCAGTTATCCAAAGCATCTTGTCACTCTTTTCGTGTCTCAATCCAATCATCGTGCCACGATAATAGCGGCTGATCACTCGTAGAACTCTGTGTGGTAAACCATCGTGCCCAAGAACCCAATCGCCAGGCTTAATAGTCTCAATAGGGACGAGATGAACAGCCCCACCCATACCCTCCCTGCTTGCAGGCAGGGTTTCAGCCCCACCCATACCCTCCCCGCTTGCGGGGAGGGATGGGGTGGGGAAAAACTCCCCGCTTGCGGGGAGGGATGGGGTAGGGAAAAACTCCATGCTTGCAGGAAGGGTTTCAGTCTCACCTTCCCCGCTTACGGAAAGGGTTTCAGTCCCAACCTCACCTTCCCCGCTTGCAGGAAGGATCTCGGTCTCACCCTTACCCTCCTTGCTTGCAGGAAGGGTTTCAGCCCCACCCATCCCCTCCCCGCTTGCAGGGAAGGTTTCAGCCCCACCCTTCCCCTCCCCGCTTGCGGGGAGGATTTCAGCCCCACCCATACCCTCCCCGCTTGCGGGGAGGGATAGGGTGGGGAAACTTGAAGGAGACAACAAAGGACTATTTTGACTTGCCTGCATTTGGCAAACCAAAACACCTGTCCCTTTCCGAACGCATGTCGGGTCAAAAACTAAATCCCCTGGGTCTGTCGTCATCAAAATGCATCGCTCAACTACTTTCGTGTTGGTCTGGACGGCGTAAAGTTTGTCACCACCCCACCCACCAGCAATCCCTGTGTCAGTCCAAACATTTGTGAGCGGACGCATGGGCACCTCATCAAGATAGCGAACATAACTCAGACTTTTTCCAGTAATGAATAGCCGATATGAGTGACGAAGCCGTTCCATTCCCTCACGATTCGTTTTCCAGTGGCTATTTTTGCCTGGGTAAAAGGTTTGTCCTTCAAACGAATATTCAAAAGTCGTTGCTCCTGCCTCTTGTGAAGTCATATCGCCTGCCTTGAAAATTCTTGCTTCTTTAGGTAACACAGAAGGTTCTTCTAATTCTTGACTGCTGAGCCTTCGTCTCATTCCGTCTTGGAGTTCCACATGCCCATATCCTTTAGTGCCTTCTTCACCTAATTCCTTTTCCAAGAAGAGTTGGCGATATTTGAGTTGGCTCTTATCTTTGGCATACCAAAGCAGGAA
>JANXCD010000098.1 GCA_025060305.1 Armatimonadota bacterium
AGGAAATTGTTTCAACTTCACCTGTGTGACCCACCAAAACTCTCACTAAGTTACCGTCGGATACTCGGTAAATTGCAATAAAGCCGAATACTGCTGTCGTAGCCAAAAGTTGACCGTCAGGTGAAAAGGCTACACTTCTGCCTGAAAGGACAGGTTGAATCCAGACTATATCACGCCTGCTATCACCTTCTTGACGGGAGCGAATTGAAGGGAAACCTGTGAGATTGAATGAACGAGAGACATTAGGGCTGTTAGGAGAGAGGGAGCGAAAGCGACGAATTTTATCATTGGAACTTTGATTTGCCCTATTGTCACCAGTGCGTTGACCTATCGCAACTGTCAAAGACAAAAGCACTGTCCCTGCAACAACTAACCATCCCAACCGAACTGTCCAGCGCTTCTTTATTGTCATCTCCTTGTTCCTCCTTTTTGAGTTTTTGCCTAAGGCAAAGGTAGGAAGATTGTGGGCTTTGAGTCAAGGAGGAACTGTGGGAGCAAGAAGAGTAAAGGTGCAAAACCTTTATTCTCTTTGTCCGCTACTCAAGTTCCTTCCCTCACTCTCTTTGCACCATTCATCTTCACCTTTAGCCTTTTTGGGGAAACCAAATTTCAGAGCCGATTTTAGGATGTGTTTAACCGAAAATCTGAAATGCATTATAGCATGTTCGGTAAGAGTTTGAATGTGATTTTCGTCACATTCAAGACAAGAACAATCGTTGTGCTTAAAGAATGGCATTGCGGGAAAGTTTTCGCTTGGCTTTTTATTCAAGGTTCTTTTGATGCAAATGATGGTAACGGATGAAATCTGTAAGGAAATTTGTATGGGCAGGTGAGACTCGCTTGAAAAATTCAGATGTGGTTTTACCTGCGTTGGTATCAGTAACAGAAAAGGATGAGGTTTTTATCAAACTTAGCGACTGATAAGTCGTTGAAGCAACTTGAGGGCGTGAGGATGAGATGGGTTTCGCTCTAGTTCAGTTCGCAATTCCAAAACAGCCTCTTCCTTCAATCCCTTTTTCGCCAAAGCCACTGCCAAGTTGTAATGCACATCGGGCATGTTGGGAAATAGGCTCACGAGTTTTCTCAAGACAGATAAGGCTTCGTCTATTTGCCCAAGAGCGTCAAGGGTCGCTGCAAGGTTGATAAGAGCGGTGGCATTTTGTGGGTCTAAGGCAGCAGCAAATTGGAAATGCTTAAGGGCTTCCTCGTGTTTTTGCATGAGGTAAAGGGCTACTCCAGCATTTATGTGCCCTTCAATACTTGAAGGTTCAAGTTCCAATGATTTTTCAAGTAAGGTCAAGGCAAGATGAGGCTTACCTCTTTTCAAAAATCTCAAGGCTTTTCGCCTCATTTCTTCTGCTGTTGGTTCTTTTCGTTTTATCAATTCAGTCAATTTTCGCAACATTTTTCTGTCACCACTTGCATCCGCTATTTGCCACCAAAATAATGCCATGTTTTGGTAAAGGGTGACAAATTTGTTCATGTGAGTGGACTGAAAATTGAAGGAGAGTGATGAAAGTGGAGCAATGGCAAGATGAATTATTTGGCGAATGGGGCGAATTGGAAGAATTTGAAGACCTGAAAAAATTTTTGCCTTTGTTCGGTCACCGCAACTGGATACAAATTGCCGATATGGCTTTCCCATCACTTGTCTCTTCAGGTGTGAAAACTATTTGGGCAGGCAAGGAAATTTTGCCTGTTTTGGATTTTGTGTTAGAGGTCATCAACAGTCAATCTCATGTCCGACCCATTTTTTGGTTGGATGAGGAATTGGATTTCCTTAAGGAAGAGTGGGCTGCAGGTATAACCAATTTCAGGCAAGAGTTACATAAGCGACTGAACAACTTCCCTGTGAAAAAACTTCCCCACGAACAATTAATTGCCAAATTGAGTGAAGCAGGTAAGGAGTTTCAAATCTTGGTCATAAAGACGAAAACATGCTTGCCTTACACCTCTGTCTTTATAGAACTTGACTGTGCTTATTGGGATGAGCAAAGGGAGCAGTTTTTAAGAGACGCTATGAGGCATCAATCTTTGGGTATTTGAAAAGAGCAGTAAGACCAAAAGCAATGTTAGTGGGTTACAAAAGGCAACAAGCCCATTATGCGTGCCCTTTTGATAGCCACTGTCAATTGCCTTTGATGGCGGGCGCAGTTGCCTGTTTGCCTTCTCGGCAAAATCTTGCCTTTGCTGTCCATGAACTTTTGTAGTTTGCTTAGGTTTTTGTAGTCAATAAACTTAACGCCTTCAATGCACCATTGACACCTTTTCTTCTTTCTTCGTTGCACTGTTGTTGGTTGTTTCACATTGTTACCTCCTTTGCCAAATTTGTTTTGTTGCTGTGGAACACTTGTTTTGACTTATTCTGAAAATTTCGTTCTATACTCAAAAAGTTGTTTGGTCAGAAGTAGAGGCGGGTGAGACCCGCCTGATTTTCTTTTTCAGGCAGGCTTTGCCTGCCCCTACAATTTTTGCCGAGAAATTTTTCGCCGAATGAATTCGGAGTTCATGAATTTGTTATCAACCTCTGGCTAAAGCCAATGACATGAGCAAATATGCGCCAACAAATTTTGAAGTAAGGAACGAAGGTTTTTTTCAAAATGGGAACTCTTCAGACCTTTCTTCTTCTTCAAAAGGTGGCAGTTCTTCCAAAACTGAGTCGTCAACAGGCATATCTTGTTCAGGTATGTAGTCAACTTCCAAAGGCGTCGGATAGCCACCAATGGCAGGCGAAGCAGTTGGTGTTATGCCTTCAGGCTTCCTGTCCATGAACTGAACTGTGAATGCGATAACATCAACAGAAGTTCGCCTTTGCCCCATTCGGTCATTGTAACTGTTGATTTGCAGTCTACCTTCAACCAAGACTAATCTTCCTTTGGTCAAATAACTTTGTGCGAACTCTGCCAATCGTCTGAAAGTTACAACTCTAATAAAATCCGTCTGTTTTTCCATGCCTTTTCTTATCGGTCTGTCAACAGCGAGCCTAAAGGAAGCGATTGGAATACCTTCAGGGGTGTAACGAGTTTCTGGGTCGGCAACTAACCTTCCAACTAAAATCACTCGGTTAAACATTTAGCCCACCTCCATAGGCATATCCGTCCGTTAGCCAAAACAGAACAATTCAATACTCTGCTTTTCAACGAGCATAGATTTTACGATTGGACTTTTATGACCATGTGCCTCAAGATTCGCTCTTCAAGCCTAAGCATTCTTTCAAGTTCTGACAGCAGGTTTGGCTTCAGCCAGAAATTAAACACGACATAAACGCCATAGGTTCGCTTCTTGATTTCGTAAGCCAATTTGCGAACATCCGAAACACGAATGTTATCCACGATGCCCTCTCGTTGCTCTAAGAAGTTTTGCACCTTTTCTATGAGAGCGTTCATTTCTTCCCTTGACAATCCAGCGTCCACGAGAAAGATCAACTCGTAACTTCTCGCATCTTTTGGTGGCTCTTTTTTCTTCTCAGGTGCAACTTCTGAAACAGTTGCTTCAGCAACCTTTATGCTTGATGAATCTTCAGGTCTCTGTTCTTGAATAGCAGTTGCAATTTGAGCCTTTTCATTTTCGTCAATGGTTTCTGTCACTTTTCGTTCCGTCTCGCTCATGATTTTCCCTCCTGAACTCAAATTTGTTTTGCTTCCTCGTGACCGACAATTATAGCACACCTGTCATTTTATGCTTTGCTCTGCTGCTTTGGCTATGCCTTCCAAGAGTTTTTTTATCATTTCTTCAACGATTTTGCGCACCAATTGTTGGACTAAAGCACCACCAATTGGCACTTGATACTCATAGATGACTGTCAGTCGCATTTTTGTCCCGTCAGGGTTAGGTTCAAAAGTCCATTCACCTTCATATTTGTCCAATTCACCTTCCAGCAAGGTGAAGCGACAAACTTTCCGCTCTTCATCCCATTCGTCTCGTTCAACCCATTTTGCTTTAAGACTCAAAATCGGCACTGATGCTTCCCATTCGCTTATGACAATTTTGCCATCTTCGCTTCGCTCACGGATTTTTATTGCAGTCACATAATCCAGCCACTCAGGAAAGCGTTCCAATTGTCTTGCGATGGCAAACACTCGCTCAATCGGTGCTTTAACAGTTTGCTGCACAACTAAGGTTTCAGCCAATTTTGCTCACCTCTTCCTTCACTTCAACGACATCAGGTAAGCCACTAAAGCCTTCAAATCCTCCTCACTGCCTTCAAAGGGAGGCATAACAGTGTTTGGGTTCAATGTTTGGGGCTTGAGCAAAATTTCCCGCAACTTTTTTGCATCGTATTTTTTGCCAATGCCATTCAAACTCGGTCCTGTCCTTCCGCCTATTTCACCAATAATGTGGCATACCGCACAACCAGTTTCGTCGTAAACCGCTTTGCCTCGCTCAAGTTTTGGGTCAGCAAGTTTTTGAGCAGTTTGGGGTCGTTTGTTGCCTGTTTCTATTGATGCCCTTTGCTGCTGTTTTCTACCACAAGCAACGAAGAGCAACATGCTCAGCAAAAGTGCAATTATTTGCAACGCTTTCATGGTGCTCACTCCTTTTCATCGTTGTTTTTTCCATCTTCACAAATCCAGCCTTACCTCAAACTCTTCAACTACAGGGTTTGCTAACAATTGACGACACATGTTTTCAACTTCTCTTTTTGCTTCATTTTCGTTGGCGCTATTGTTGAGCCAAACTTCAATAAGTTTTCCGATGCGAACCTTTTGGACTTTGTCATAGCCTAAGTTCTTTAGCGCTTTTTCAACCACTCTGCCTTGTGCATCGTCAAGGCTACTTTTCAATCGCACCAAGACTGTCACCTTTGGCAAATTTAATCCCTCCACTCGCAAAAAATTTTTGCGCCTTCAGCAATTTAGAGTAAAAATCTGACATCTCTAAAATTGCTATGATTTGCCCTTACGATTTTGTCACATTGCTGCGACACAATTTTGTTTGCGGTGAAAGAGTCATGGCAACTTGGATTTACCTTGTAAGGCATGGGCAGACGGTTTGGAACGAAGAGGGAAAACTTTGCGGTAGTTCTGATGTCCCTTTGAGTGAAAAAGGAAACCAACAAGCACAAAAGTTGGCAGAGCGATTGAAAAATGTCAAAATCTCAGCCATCTACTCTAGCCCTTTGGAGAGAGCAAAGCAAACTGCTCAAGCGATTGCTTCCTTTCACCAAATTCCCGTTTACTTTGAACCTGATTTGCGAGAGATTGACTATGGCGATTGGGAGGGCATGAGAGTATCTGAAGCAATAGAAAAGTTTACCGAACTTGAAAATCTTAGGCGAAATGAGCCGATGAAGTTCGTTGCACCGAAAGGCGAACCAATGAAAATTTTCACTGAGAGAGTTATTGCTACTGTTCAAAAAATCGCATCAAACCATTTTAATGAAACTTTGTGCGTGGTTGCCCACCAAACCGTCAATAGGTTTATCATCTGCTGGGCACTTGATATGGACTTCAGGTTTTGGCACCGATTGCGCCAAGACCCCGCTTGCGTCAATCTTTTGCAGGTAAGAGAAGATGGACTTTGGAGAGTTTGCCTTATAAACGATACATGTCACCTGCAACAAAATTTGCACCGATGAAATCATGTGAAAATCAAATGAACGAGGCTTAGGGACTTTTCAAATCAAATAACTTTTCGCTCCTTACCAAAAAGTTTACTGGTGCTTTGGAAGGTTGGGCTATTGGCGAACTGAAAAAATTTGGCAAGCCTTAGGTTTGCCCTATGAGAAACTCTTTGACTGGTGAACTGGATCTCAAAAATTTGTCTGCAGTCATTGGCTAAAGTCCAAAGTGCGTCAATGCTTACTGAAGACATTTGCGTTAAAGAGCGTAACTTTTTGTCTTTGCCCCAAAAGCGGTAGCCCTGCCCTCCAAAGGACTTTTCGGCTTGGCGACAGCCTCGCCCTATGAGATTTTTTGGCTTGTAGGAGTGTGATGGAATCGTGAATGTTTGGCAAACTTTGTGGGAGAAGATGGCGCCTGAATTGTGGTTGGCGCTGATGGGCTTTGCTCTTTTCTCCCTTGACCTTATTTTTCCAAGAGCGCCGAAACGAAATTATGGGATATTGACAATCATCACTTTTGCAATCGCTTTGTTGCTTGTTGAGTGGCAAATTATCAATTTGATTTTTCAGGGCACGGAGACTAAGCCAACAAACAAAATCGCTTTTTGGTTAACAATTGCTTTCACCGCCGATAGGTTGGCTGTATTTTTCAAAGTCGCAATTTTGGTTGGGGCGTTGCTTGTCGCTTTCGTGACCGTTGATTACGCTGAAAGACACATTTGGTCTGGAAGGGCAGAATTTTACGCCATACTCATTTTCGCTGTCCTTGCCCTTTGTTTCATGGTTTCTGCCGTTGAGTTGATAACCCTTTTTCTTGCCATTGAATTTGCTTCCATCGCTTCATACATTCTCGCCGCTTACATGCGTGACGATCCTAAAAGCAGCGAAGCAGGCTTGAAGTATTTCCTTGTCGGTGCAACTACAACTGCTGTTGCTCTTTATGGCATGTCTTTGATTTACGGGACGATGGGCACAACACAACTTTACGAAATTGCTGAAAAACTTACCCCATTTTTGGGTGAAAAGGGTGCAGCCTTTGGACTTCATCCCTTTACCCTTCTTGGACTTTTGCTTATGTTGGCGATGTTGGGCTTCAAAGTTTCAATGGTTCCTGTTCACGGCTGGGCTCCTGACGCTTACGAAGGTGCTCCAACTCCTGTCACTGCTTTTTTGTCGGTAGCATCAAAGGCTGCCGGCATGGCTGCTTTTCTCAGAATTGTCGCTGCAACTTTCGGTCCAGCCAGCACAGGTTGGCAACTTATCTTGGCTTTCCTTTCGCTTGTCACCATGACTTTCGGCAACTTAGGTGCTTTGTGGCAGCGGAACATCAAGCGTTTGATGGCTTACTCGTCAATTGCGCAAGTTGGCTATTTGCTCATTGGCATCGCTGCTTTCACTCCTACTGATTGGCAAATTTTGACAGGGGTTCGCTCAGCCCAACCAACGGACATGGGTTTGCCTGGTGTCCTTTACTTCGTTCTTGGC
>JANXCD010000099.1 GCA_025060305.1 Armatimonadota bacterium
TCAGCGACTCCGAAAGTTGCATCAAAGTGACGAAGTTCGGTTGCTCGCTGCTTTGAGTTCGTTGCCCGATGCACCTGAAGTTGGGCGAGAAGTTTTGAGGGAGTTGCAACAAGCGCTGACAAAGCAATGCTCAGAGACGGCGTTAACTTTGCGTCCGCAGTTGCTGCGCCAACCCGTTTGCGCTCGTTGCGGTTTGGCTTTAGGCGAAACAGTGAGCCTTGATGTTGATGCCATTGAAGTTAAAGTCGTTGATGCTTTGCAAAAGTTGCAAGTTTGGTTTTGCGATGATGAGCGAAAGCGACAGATTCAGCGCTATGCTGAAGCGTTGACGGGAGCGGAGCGGGCAATGTTGGAGCGTGTGACAGCGTTAACGATGCAAAGTGGGTTGACCGAATGGCAAATTGTGGTGGCGGCACAAACTTTGTTGCAGAAAGCGTTATCGCCCTTTGCAGTGGTTGAAGCCGACTTGACTGAACTTTGCGAATTGCTTGAGGGACGGTTTCTGACTTGCGATGAAGCGACGGATGTTTTCCGAAAGTGGCTGAACTCAAAAACGCAGTTTGCTGAAACCAGAATTCGTTTTGTCAAGCAAGATAATGTTTAGCCTTCAAACAACGGTGGCAGACTTACTTTGGACAAGGAGGTGAAAAGTGATGGCTGTAGAACGAATTGCCTACAGTGGATGGGAAAATTGCTACCGAATTAGCAACGGAATTGTGGAAGCAATTGCAACTTCTGATGTTGGTCCGAGAATTATCCGCTTCGGCTTTGTTGACAGTGAAAACGAATTTGCCGAGTTTCCAGAACAGTTGGGTAAGACTGGTGGCGATGATTGGCGAATTTACGGGGGTCATAGGCTCTGGCATGCCCCTGAGGCAAAGCCACGAACCTACTATCCTGACAACGAAATTGTTGATGTCCAAATTCACGATGACTTTACCCTTGAACTTATTCAGCCGACCGAAAAATGGACAGGCATCCAAAAACGCATCGTCATCAAAATGCACTCATCAGAGGCTCAAGTCACAGTAAGCCATATTTTGACTAACCAAAATCTTTGGGCTGTTGAATTAGCGCCTTGGGCTTTATCTGTGATGGCGAAAGGTGGGAGAGCAATTTTGCCTCAACCGCCTTTCATTCCCCATGAAGAGAAGTTACTTCCAGCACGCCCAATAGTTCAATGGCACTACACTGACATGACTGACCCTCGTTGGATTTTTGGGAGACGGTTTATCATCTTGCATCAAGACCCTAACAGCACAAGTCCCCAAAAATTAGGAATTGCCAACTTTGATGGTTGGGCTGCGTATTCAAACAAAAACAGGCTATTTCTCAAGCGCTACAAGCACATTGAAGGAGCGACTTACCCAGACTTTGGAAGTTCAACGGAAGTTTTCACCAACGCTGACATGTTGGAACTTGAAACCCTCGGACCGTTGACAACTTTGCAGTCAAGTGAAAGCGTTGAGCATGTTGAACACTGGTTTTTGTTTGAGGGCGTAACTTTGGGAGAAACTGAAGAGGAAATTCACGCTGCATTAGAGCCAATCTTGGAAAGAACGAAAGTTTGAGATATAGTTTTGCACATGCCGAAAATACAGGCAAATCTTTGCTCTTCCCTTCCCATGAAACAAACAATCATGTTCCTTCTTACTCTCCCTAATTTTTGTGCCTACTTGTGTTTCTGCAACTCCTTCCTTTGCAAAGGGCTATGCAAAACTATAGTTGAATGCTGGCTATAGCGAAATGAATTGTCAATCCATTTTTACCTGAAATTGTGCAAACAAATTTCATCCGAAATTTGCTTCAAAAAGAGAAAATCACATGCCCACGAACTTTTGTGAACAAGTCAACGATAATCCAAAAACCTGCGCTGAAAAATTCGCCAAAAATCAAACCCAGAAAGAAAGGAAGTAAGTTTCGGTAAAGTCTACCGCCACCATAGCGAAGCACAAGCGCTTTGATGCTCCATGCAACCATCACAGGAAACCAGAAGTTTATCATCGGCCATGACGCCCCCATCAAATAGCCGATAGGCGCAACCGAAAACCACAAAAAGTTTCGGTGCATGAAAATCAAACCCAGCATTGTAACTGCACCAATTGCCATCGTAACTAATGCCTTAGGGTTAGCAGGTTCGCCATTGGTCAGCAAGTGGGATGTCCAAGTGCAAAAGAGGTTTCTCGTGTAGTAAGTCGTGAACCAAAGATGCAAGTTGTTGCCACCATGCCGATACATGAGCCACAAATAAGACAGATAAGAAAGCAACATCGCTGTCAAGACGCTAAATGCTATCGCTATCATCGTTTGTCGTCGGCTAATTTTTGCACTATCAGCCACTCGCAAACTTTGAACGACGCAAGGCATTAAAGGACTTCTGTTGTCAAGCATGAACAAATGGTCAAAGAGCACAAGCATGGGCAAGTGCCTCGTGCCAACGCCAGTAGACCCGAAAATTGCCAGTAAAAAGTTGATAGGTCGGAACGGATGCTGAACATAAAGCATTCCGCCCTCGCAAACCAACCTAACAGCGACGAGGTGGGTTAGAAAGAAGAGAGCGAAAACTGCAAATGTCCAGACCAAACCTGCTCCCGCTTTCCAACCCCACAAAACGATGAACGACAAGCCTAAGAGAATGCCCCAAAAGGCGAACGGATAGGAAATGGCTTCATCACTATCATCTGCGTTGCTTCGCATCAAGGCTTTTTTCAAAACGGTTTGCCAATGCTCTTTAGCAGCCCAAAAGCCATAAAGGGCATAAACGATAATCCCACCAAACATTTGGTGAGCAACGAAATCTTTGACGGGATAAGCCTGAATGTTTTTTAGTGGCAAGCCCCACCAATCGGCAAGGATTTGCTGGAAAAGGAAAAAGAAGTAGAAAAACCAAAGGCTGAAGGAAAGTTCCAGGGGCAAAAAGTAAGCCAAACCGATGATGCTAAATAGGATGCGAACCCAAAAGGGAGTTATGGCTCTAAACGGTCGCTGAGTGAAATAAGAGTCAAGGGAAATTAGATGGACATTGAAAGATGGCAAAAAGGGCAAGTAATATCTCAAACCGTTGATGGCGTGGACGGAAAAAGCGATGGCGAAACCCAACCACATCCCTATGCTGCGAAAAAATGGGCGCTCTAATTTGGTGGCTCCCACCATTTGCAAAGGCAATTGCATCAACGGAAAGACCAATCGTTCCTGCTCTACCCAAGGCTTTCGCAACAAAGCGCTAAGGCAAAAGAAGACAGCATAAACACTGCAGCCTAAAATTGTCCACATTGCCAAAGGCAGCAACCAATCGCCCCAAGGAATTGGCACTCCCTTCGGCAAGCCTTCGTAAAGCCAAATTGCACTTTCACGCTGCTGCGGAAACAAAAACTTGGGCAAGTGAGGATGTAAAATTTGTGCCCAATTGTTTTCGGGAGTCGCAAAGTAAAACGGACCTGCAAGGTAAGGGATAAGCAAACCTGTCCAGCCAAAAGAAGGGATGCCAGCAGCAACTAAAGCCATAGCGTAAATGAGCATCAATTCAACAGGCGAAAAATTTTTTCGCCAAAGAGCAAGCAAAGCATTGATGCCAACGAGGATGCAAAGCACAAAAAAGGCACTTATTGGAAAGGAAGTCAGCCCAATCCAAGTTGCCTGCATAACTAAATCGCTGTAAGGAGTGAATACAGCGATTAGGGCAACCAAGCCTAAACCCAACAAAAATGAACGAATTGAAACAGAATGAACCAAGGCTTTAGTTTCATGCTCAGTCAATCTCATCTCTCAACCCACTTTAATTTTTGCAGACACCCCTTAACTTCAACCTGATCTGACGAAATTTAGCAGATAAAAGCCTCTTTAACGCTTACAAATTTTAGGGCAGGTCTCACTTGCCCTTCGGCAATAGCCTCGTCCTCCGAAACAAAACTCTAATTCAAAACCTTGAGTTCATCATCCAGATTGGCTTATGAAAGCAATTGTCTTTATTTCAATGCCCTACTGAGGTGCCGCTGAAGGTGGCCAACCAGAAGCAGGCGTCGTAGTCCACTTGCGACCGTAACTGATGAGTTTCGCATGTTCGTCAAGGAACATACAGTTGTAACCTTGCTGATGATTACAACGATTGCGACGAACCAGATCAGGTGCATCAGGACCGTCAAAGCCGAACACACCAAACTCTGTCATAAAATTCTTTCAGACACATAGTTGCTCACTTTCAGGCTTGGTGGTTCATCGTAAAGGTTGCGATAACTACCGTCAGGGTAACGCACACAAGGAAATGGACCTAAACAGCCTGCACTGCTTCTTGGACAACAAGTGTTGTAAATCCAGTTGGGAAACCAAAAATAAGATTGAGCGCCAATAGTGATAGCCCAATCGGTAGGTCGTGCACGACCATCAGAGGGACAATACCAAAGTTGAACATTGCGAGTGTAAGGAGCAAGTTGAACATGCATCAAAGTCCGATAGAACTCGTAACCGTAAGCGCAACCTGTGTATGGTGGACCTCCAACAGGTGGAACAAAGCCTACCCACAACCCAAATTGGCTATGATCCAGAAAGCGGATACAAATTCACTCAAGATTTCCTGTCTACAAAAGTCAGACCTGACGCTTTAGTTTTCTTCGCAGAGATGGCAGCCATCGGTTTCAACAGATTGTTAATTGAAAGGAGCGTCAAATTGCCTGATGAATTAGGTTTGGTTATCAAGGAAAAGTTTTTGGGGCAAATGGCTTTTCTGAAAGGCGCTGCCACCATTGAGCCAATTTACTTTGAATTAGGCACTGAAGCGGCTAACTCTTTGATGAAGTTGCTGAAAGGCGAAATAGAGCATCCTGTCCAAAAGTTTCTGCCAACTCAAATCAGGGTCAACGAATAGTCGTAAAAACTAATCGCTGTATGGAATGGGCAAGTTTCCTCGCTTGAGTTCAAAGATTAGCCGAACCCAACGACCATCACCGTGCAAAGGTTCAGGCAAACCCTTTTCGCTGAAAAACTTTGCATCCTTGCACTCATGAGGCAAAGGTCTCAACTGACCACCAAGGACTTGACATTCATAAACGAGACAATAGAAAGGGATGCCCAAACTGAACTTGTGACGAAAGCCGTCTAAGATAGCGATAAGCCTCAGTGGCTCAACGAACAAGCCTGTCTCCTCACGAACTTCTTTGACAGCGATTTCGCTGGGCGGATAGCCCACATCTGCCCAACCGCCAGGTAGAAACCATGTTCCTCTGTCAAGCCTTTGAATTAACAGTATTCTGTTTTTTTCGTCAAAAACCGCTGCATTGACTACCACCTTAGGTGTGACATAACCAACAGCACTTGGTTGAACTTCTGCTCGCCACTGTTCAAAGAACTTAACTGTTGTTTCTTCGTCATCTTCCCAGCCACTCATTGCTACTGCCATTTCTGCCGCTAATTTGAGCAGTTCTTCGTAACGCTCACGCTCGTAAGGGTTTTGAGTGAAAGCCAATCCAGTTTGAGCAATGGCTTTCAGCATCATTTGCCATTTTCCCAATTTTTCCATCAAACTCGTGGGCATAAACGCTTTCCTCCTACCATCATGGTGTGTTCATGTAAATCTTGCAACATCAGAACAAAGGAGTCATCAACCGACAGTTTCCGACAAATTTTTGACCGCTAACCGAGTAGGCAAAGAATTTCTCAAAAGGCAGGCTCATAGCGTGCCGAACTTTTCGCTTCGGCATCAGACGAACTCTTAGAAGCATAAACAAACTTTGGAGCATATAGCGCTCGCTCTTTAATCAAAAGCGTGGAAGGTTAAAGTTTTTTCCTAAAAAACTTGCAGAAAGATTTCATCTGCTGACTTTACAGAATTCTTCAAGAGCAATCAGTTCGCCGTAAAGTCTTTCGCTTCACGCTGCGACTTTTTTGACTTTCCTTTCCTTTCGTTCAGTTCTCGTGCTCTCAATTTGCGCTTTGATGGCTTCCCTCATCCTTCTCAAACCTGAAAGCAAAGAGCCAAGCAAAATCAAAGCCGTCCCAATCCAAACCAAGTTGACTGCTGGCTTTTTTTGGACATTGATGACGATGAAACCACCATGACCGTGCAAACCTTCAATTCCTTTAATGCGCAAAGTGACCGACCTTGATTCTGCATTCATGCCTTCAAGGGCGACAGTTATGCCTTTTTCTGATATTTTCGCTTCGTGCTTTGTGCCTTTGTCTAAGTCCCAATAAGGCGTTGCTTTGTAAGTTTTCTTGCCGTCATCAAATTCCAAAACCGCACCAACTTGGCTTGGCATTCCCATTACTGCTTTACCTGAAAGGTGGAAGCGAACGAACTTGATTTTCCAATTGCCAACTTGTCGCTCTTCGCCCCTCATGAGGGTCAAAGTTCCTGGCGCTTGAGCGTCTTGCAGTTCAATAGGCTCAACATAAATGTCATGTGTTAGGTAGCGTTTGATGAAAGGTGTCCTGACAAGCCCAAAGTTTGTGTCCCAGAAAATTGTTGTCGCTACAAACTCAGGCTTCTCGGAAACATTTTCATGACCTTCCATTCGGTAGGCTTCCAACCTCGCTTCAACCTTACCGTCAGGTCGTTCGCCTGTCCCTGAGAAAGTGAACAAGAAGCCATGAGCGACACGATGACCACCAGCAGGAATAACCAACTGACGGGCGCTATCGTGCAACTCAGAGCCGACAACACCGAGAATGAAAATTGCAAGACCAATGTGGGCAAGATATGCGCCAACTGTCAACGGGCTTTGCTTAGCACGAAGGTAAAGGGCATAAAGGTTAGCGATAATGCAAGTTGAAGCGACACCGATGAGTATGAGCGAAACAGGCTGACGAACTCCGAAAAGGAAAGCCAAAAGCGCCGTCAAAAGGACAACATTGATGACCAGCCAAGGGACAGCCTTTACCCATTCCTTCGCTCCATCTTCGTCCTTTGGTCGGACGAGAACAGAAAGCGGAAAGAG
>JANXCD010000009.1 GCA_025060305.1 Armatimonadota bacterium
GGCGTGTTGACCAAACTCATATCAATCAAGCCACCAAGCGCCATGTGCAATGTTCGCGGGATAGGGGTTGCCGTCAAAATAAGCACATCAACACCAACTTGCAATTTCTTGAGTTTCTCTTTTTGGCGAACTCCAAAGCGTTGCTCTTCGTCAATGATGAGCAAGCCCAAGTCTTTGAACTTCACATCGTCGGATAGCAACCGGTGAGTGCCGATAACGATGTCAATTGCTCCTGTCCTCAAGCCGTTGACGACTTCTTTTTGCTCTTTTTGCGATTGCAATCTGCTGAGCATGGCGATTTT
This sequence comes from Armatimonadota bacterium, assembly GCA_025060305.1. Lineage (GTDB taxonomy): Bacteria > Armatimonadota > Fervidibacteria > Fervidibacterales > Fervidibacteraceae > Fervidibacter. The sequence continues at coordinate 303 of JANXCD010000009.1, forward strand.
GACAGGGTAAGGGGCAAGGCGTTGGGTGAAGGTTTGATAGTGCTGCAAAGCGAGGACGGTTGTTGGCACGAGCATTGCAACTTGCTTGCCGTCCATTACGGCTTTGAAGACAGCACGGATTGCTATTTCGGTTTTGCCAAATCCAACATCGCCACAAACAAGTCGGTTCATCGGTTGAGGCGCTTCCATATCAGCCTTAACTTCTTCAATTGCACGAATTTGGTCTTCAGTTTCAACGAATGGGAAAGCATCTTCCATTTCTCGTTGCCAAGTTGTGTCAGGCGAAAAGGTATAACCTTCAGCAACTTGGCGATAGGCGTAAAGTTCAAGCAACTCCTTAGCAACTTGCTCAGCATTTTCCTTAGCCCTTTGTCTTAACCTTAACCATCGCTTATTGTTAGAAAGCGAAGAAAGCGGTGGCTCGCTACTGTCAACAGCCAAATATGTGCGAACTCGGTCAATTTGGTGGACAGGCACATAAAGCCGTTCGCCTTCAGCATACTCAATAACAAGGTAATCGCTTTCCTTGCCCAAAACCTCTTGCCGAACGACACCACGATAAATGCCGATGCCATGATTGATGTGGACGACATAATCGCCTTCACGCAAATCGGATGGAGATTTGACAGCGACTGTGCCCTTCCAACGCTTTCGCTTAGGTTTGTAAGGTGCATTGAATAGTTCAGCGTCGGTCACAACGACAAGGCGTTCGTTGGGCATAGAGAAACCTGCACTTAGCGGAGTTGGAATGATGTTTATTCGGTCGGCTATGGGCAAATCATTTGCATCCAGACGGACTACTGGTGGCATATCATTTAGTGGAATATCACGAAGCCAATCGCTCACTCGTTCAGGGTAACGAGTTGCGAGGACGATAGCGCAATTGCGCTGTCGCCATTCGTCAACGCGTGCGAGAAACCTTCGGACATCGCTCAAGAAGGCTTCAATGCGGTGACAGGTAAGGGTTTGGGGACTGGGGATTAGGGACTGGGGAATGGAGATTAGTGATTGAGTTGATAGTTGCTCTTGGATTTCGGCGGTGAAGGTGAGTGAGCGGAATTTTTGCAAACGCTTTTTGATAGGTTCAGCAGGCATTTCTTTTTCCCATCGCCTTTTAATTGGCTCGGCTGAAGCCTTGCCTTCCCTTTTGTTTTTGATTGGTTCGGCAGGAGCCTCACCCTCCCAAATTTCTTCGTCCCTCGTCCCTCGCCCCTCGTCCCATTCCGTTTCATCCCATGACCCTTGTCCAGTGTCCCATGTGACGAACGGAGGCTTTGATGGTCGCAGCAAATCGCCAGTGTCAATAAGTTCAGTGACAAGTTTTCGCCATTTTTCCTCAAGGGCGAAACCATCGGCATCCAAATCTTTTGGCTCAAGCCAAACGACGAGGGTGTCATCGGGCAAATGGTCAACGAGCGTTGGTAGCGGGTCGTAAACGAACGGGAAATACCAGTCGCAACCGTCAAAATATCGCCCGTCCAAAAGTCGCTCCAAATCGTGCTCAACTTGCTGCTTTAGTAGTCGTGCTTGTTCAGGCTTCCCTTCTTGCTGCAGCCTTTTCACTTCCCGTTCAAGCATATTTTGAACTCGTTCTGCAAAATCCTTGTCCCGTGTCCCATGTCCCGTGTCCCCTATGATGAATTCCCTTGCTGGCAAAATCACACACTCTCGCCGCTTTTCCAATGACCTTTGCGTTTCAATTTCAAAAGTTCGGATGCTTTCAACTTCGTCGCCGAATAATTCAATGCGGATAGGCAAATCGTGGGCTGGTGAAAAAAAGTCAACGATATCTCCGCGAACGGCAAATTGGGCTGGCGCTTCAACTTGTGTGACTCGTTCGTAACCTCCAGCGACCAAATGAGCCACCAAATCGTCTCGCTCTATCATTGAGCCGACCTTGATAGTCAAAGCGCTTCGTTCGTAAACGCTGGGCGAAACCGTCGGTTGGCAAATTGCAGATGGTGTTGAAACAACGATAGGGTTTCGGCGGCGATGCAAGGCATCAACGGCAGCGATGCGGTCACGAGCAATGGCGATGTCGGTGTCACCTGAAAGCAAGGCAGGGTGAGGCGGGAAAGAGAAAATTCGGTCACTTTGGCTCAACAGCGTTTCAAGGTCAGCAACGAAGTTTGGCAAGCGTTCAGCAGACGGGACGAGAATGAGGGTCGGTTGTTGGCGGTCGTGCAAAAGCGACGCTAAGATAGCAGCCCATGAAGATAAAAATCCCCCCTGAACCTGCGTTTTCACCCGTTCATTTAAAGAGCGGCGCAGGTGATAAAATAAATCGGTTTCACGAAACCAACAAGTCAAACCATGCATGTTTCATCCGACCATAAATCTTGCCACACTTGTTAGCCAATGACTTGAAACTGTTGAAAGTAGATGCAGATAAAATCCGCTTGCAAATTTTGGACAGATTTCACCCACCCCCAATTTTCGTCAGCGACTATGAGTAAAGCCTATAGCACAGTTGGAGAAAATGGTCACTAACAATTTTGCTCGGTTGAATGTTGACATGCGACAGCACCGAGATTATAATTATGCTTGGCTTAACGATGCACCTTGAAAAGGTGAAATAATTTATTGCTGTGATAGAAGCGGGGTAGAGCAGCCAGGTAGCTCGCCGGGCTCATAACCCGGAAGTCGCGGGTTCAAATCCCGCCCCCGCAACCATGCAATTATCTTTTTTGGTAGATCAAAAACAGCCTTCGGCGGGGAGCCACCCCCAAGGCTCACCTCCCGATCCACCTGCCCATTTTCTCGCCTTTGCTCCCCGCCCTCATAACTCCTCTTTTTGGGGCTGCCTTGCCCACCTAAGCCAGCCTGCGAATTGCCATTGCCCGTGACAAAATAAACGCTTGAATGAACATTTAAAGGAGGCGATGGCTATGCGTTTGGCAGGCTGGCTTTTCCCTTTGCTTTGCTTTGTCGCATTAGCGCTCAGCCAAAGCGAAGACGCAAAGAAATTGCTTGAGAACCTCGCTCAACATTATGACCGAACGAAATCAATTTCCCTTGAAGGGACAATCACCACTGTCACGAAGTCACCGAGTGCTGAGACGAAAGTTACAACTGTTTTCAGCATTGTCTTTCAAAAGCCCAATCGTTTCCGGTTCGTTCTTAAAGATGCTCAAGGTCAAATTCAACAAGTTTTCGTATCTGATGGCACAAACACTTTCTTGGAACTTCCGATGCTAAAGCAAGTTTTCAAACGACCAGCACCAAAGGAAGGGATACCTACTCCTGGTGGTGACATCCTTTCTGGCTCGCTGAAGGAACAAGTTGCAAAAGTTAAAGAGGCAAAAATTGTTGGCGAAGAGAAAATCGGACAAAGAAAAACCAAAGTCATCAAAGCCATCATGGAAGATGGCACCACTGCATCTCTTTGGATTGCCGAAAATACTCTGTGGCAGGCAAGGTGGACTGTTGAAGGCAAGCAAGTTGCAAAAGGCACTGAAACAAAGGGGCAAACAAGCCAATTCTTAGAAGCAATGAAACAGTCTACCATCACTTCCACAATCTCTTTTAGCAAGGTGACCTTTAATCCTAAACTGCCACAGAATGTGTTTACCTATAAACCGCCTGCTGATTACAAAGTTGTTGAGAAGTTGGAGTTGACTCCACAGCCCAAACCCAAACCTTAAATTGATTTCTAATCTTTACCTCAAAGTTTATTGGCGTTTTCGCCATATGTTCAAGGGGTTTTTGGTTAGGATCAAGGGCGAGAGAAACTCGCTCAATTTTTCTTTTTCAGGCAGGCTTTGCCTGTCCCTACAATCTTTTTGCCAAGAAAATTTTCTCCGAATGAATTCAGCGAGAATTTGTATCGTTAGGAGCGAGCGAGTTCATTCCATCGTTTCACGAATAAGAGCACTGATGGAACGGTTTTCGTGAATGATGGCAATAGCCTTAGCAAGCAAAGGTGCGACTGATAGAACTTTTAATCGCTCAAAATGTTTTTCCGCAGGTAGGGGAATAGTATTCGTCACGACTATCTCTTTGATAGGTGATTTCTCCAATCGCTCAAGAGCGTTGCCCGATAAGACTGGATGAGTGCAGCAAGCATAAACTTCTTTCGCTCCCTCATTCATCAAAGCGGCAGCAGCGTGGGTTATTGTTCCAGCAGTGTCAACTATGTCATCAACTAACACAGCCCTCTTGCCCTTGACATCGCCAATGATAGCAACCATTTCGCTCTTATTTGCGTCAGGTCGGTGCTTAGCGAAGATTGCTAATCCTGCTTTGAGCATTCGGGCAAAAAGGTTTGCCCTTTCAACGCCTCCCACATCTGGCGAAACCACAACGGTATCGTTACTTACTAAACCTTTGTTCCTCAAATAATGAGCCAACAAAGGTCCAGCAGGGATGTTATCAACAGGGATATCAAAAAAGCCCTGAATTTGACCTGCATGAAGGTCAATAGACAAGATTCTGTCAGCACCTGCGACAGTGAGCAAGTTAGCAACAAGTTTGGCTGAAATCGGTTCCCTTGGACGGACTTTCCTATCCTGACGGGCATAACCGTAATAGGGTATAACAGCAACAACTCTTGCAGCCGATGCTCTTTTGAAAGCATCAATCATGATTAACAGTTCCATCAAATTCTCGTTCACTGGTGGGCATGTCGGTTGGATAATGAAAACATCTGTGCCTCGCACATTCTCATGGATTTGGACTCTAACTTCGCCGTCACTGAAACGACTTACAAGTATGTCACCTAAAGAAATCCCCAGTTCCTTTGCAACTGCTTGTGCCAATGCTGGATTAGCATTGCCAGTGAAAACCTTCAGGCTATGTTCACTCATCCGTCCTTCCGCCTCCCAAAAGAATTTTGTTAACCTACAAACAACACATACAAATTAGCGTTCAAAGCCTGCATTGTCAAGAAGCAAATTTACCACACAACTGTTTACTCCAATCTTTACTCCAAAAAGGCTTTAGACTTAAACTTATGGCAGCGATGAGGGTGCGAAACGGCGCTCAAAGACACTTAGGGAAATTGCAACAGAGATGGCGAAAGCAGGGATGAAAGATAAGGCTAAAGAAGTTCTAAATCAAGCCCAGAAAGCAGCACAAGAAGCAGCAAGTTTTAACCATCTTTGGGAAGTTGCCGAAACCGCTGCTTGGTAAGGATTTCACCATCAAGCAGTTGAGTTCGCAAAACAAATCGTCGGCGAAAGGGAAAAAGTTGCCCGAAGTTTTAGGTGCTTTGACTGATATGGGAGCGAGAGATGAAGTTAAGGCATTGCTTCCTTTATGCAGTTGGGCGATGACGACAGCCGTTGAATTGTTGTGAAAAATTTCGTAAAAATGTAGGGACAGGTGCAAGCCTGTCCGATAAAACAATCCTTTTTAGGGCAGGTTACGACCGCACCTACTTTTGATTGCATAACTTTTCATTTAGTCAAGGGGTGAAAAGGCTAATGGTTCGCAAGGCAGTGATTTTGGCTGCTGGTTTGTCAACACGAACTTACCCGCTCACTGTCAAGAAACCCAAACCGCTTTTGAAGTTGGCGAACGAACCCAATTTGAGCCATATCCTTCGTAGTCTAAAATTCGTTGGCATTGAACATGTCGTCATTGTAGTCGGTTTTGAAAGTCAGCAAATTGAGGGAAAGTTCGGCAATTCTTTTGAAGGCATCCGAATTGACTACGCTTTGCAAGAGCAACCCCTTGGAACTGGTCACGCTGTTTTACAAGCAGAAAGTTTTATCAAGGGCGAGCCGTTCATGGTTCTCAATGGCGACGATTTGTTGCTTCCCGATGCTTTGCGAGACGGTTCAGAAACAGTTCCGTCGCTTATAGTTGCTTGGCACCATCAACCCCAAAGGTTTGGAGTGGTTGATGTTGCTAACGGCTATGTCCACCGAATTCACGAGAAGCCCAAAGAAGCGCCAACAAAAGCGATGGTCAGCACAGGCGCTTGGACATTGCCATCAGAAGCGATAGATTGGCTCAAAAAACTCAAGCCAGCAGAAGATAACGAAATCCGATTGCCTGACATAATGCCTAACTTGGTTCAAATTGGGCTTAAAGCAATAGTTACCGAAGATGGCTGGATGCCTGTCACTTACCCTTGGGATATTTTGCTGGCAACTAAACACTTGCTCAACTTATGGGGCAGTGGAAAAGTTGACATCTTGTTGAAGCCCGCACAAGTTTTGGGCGAAATTAGTCCGATGGCTGAATTGGTTGGCGAAGTTAGAATTGAAGAAGGCGTAAAAATTGGGGCAGGGACAAAAATTGTCGGACCTGCAATTGTCGGCAAAGGCACTATTGTTGAAGAAGGCTGCGATGTAGTTAGAACCGTCATCGGAGAAAATTGTCGCATTAAGCGTGGCTCTCACCTTGAAGATTGCGTCTTGCTTGACAATGTGAGAGTTGGCGAAGATGCAGAACTTGAATGGAGCGTTATCGGAGACAATGTTGTCATCGGCAACGAAGTCAAAGTCTTTTCAAAAGTCCCAACAGGCATAACTGTTCGCTCAGTCATCAAAAGTCAACTGATTGATACAGGCATGGAAAGATTGGGCTGCATTATCGGCGATAACGCTCGCATCGGCGACCAAAGCATACTTTACCCTGGCACGAAAGTTTGGGTTGACAAAGTTGTTTTCCCAAAGACAGAAGTTATTGAAGATGTCAAGTGATGGAAGACTCATCAGCCACTTCATTGAGTCACGAACCAAGATAACTTTCCTTCGTCCAAAGTCATCGGCAACAAAATCAGCAAGGAGGCGAGAGAGATGTTATGGCGTTGGTTGACTGTTTTTCCATTGGTTTTTGTTCTCCTAAGCCTTTCCGCTTCTCAGCCTCTTTCCAAAGACGAAGCGCTTGAGCAAATTCAACCCCTTGTTACCGAACTCATTGCCCTTCGTTCAGTGAACGCCCTAAACCTCTTGAGCGGGAACAAATAAAAAAGCCAAAAGAAAAATGGCTCAACACCGATGCCAACCCTTCGGTTTATTTTTCTGTCAAGTTTGCTTTGGCTCAGAATGGGGAGCGAAAAGATTGCAAAATTTTTGGAGGCGTTTTTGCATTTGCCCTTTTGGTCAATTGCGGCACTGCCCATTTTGATATTGTTGCTTTGGCTTTTTGCCCATCATCGCTATGGTGGTCGTTCGGCTCCGCTTATAGCAATCGCTATCATCGGCGCTGTTGGAATGCTAACCGAATTGACAATTTTGTTGGTTTTTCAATCTCGGTTTGGGACACTTTATCAACAGGTTGCCTTGCTTTTTGCCCTTTTCATGTTGGGCTTGGCTTTTGGTGCTTGCTTGTTTGAAAGTTGGCATAAACTTCGCTTCACCTTATCGCTTCCTGTTCTTGCAGTTTTGACTGGGCTTGCGACGCTCTCTTGGTGCGGACTTTCTTTAACAATTTCGCTTATGCCATCAATTTTTGTTGCGATTTTGTGCTGGATTTTTATGGTGCTGATAGGTTGTTTCATTGGTGCTGCTTTCCCTGCAACTGTTTTTGCTTTGGAAAATCTTGGCTTTGAAGGGGAAAAGTCTGTAGGTTGGGCTTACGGTTACGATTTGGTCGGTGGTGCAATTGGTGCTTTCCTGATTGGCTCAATAATTTTGCCACTTTGGGGCACAACAGATTCACTGTCAGTTTGTTCGCCACTTGCTTTTTGTCGGCTCTGCTTTTCGTTCTAAAAGGCAGATAAATCTGCCCTCAAGATTTCAGTTAGGCTTCACCTGCCATCATGAAGTTTTTCTCAAAGCCACTTCAAATCAAAATTGCTATAATGCAAAACTGCTGAAGCAAATCATGACAGGCTGTGGTAGCAATGCGAAGGGAAAGTATCCGAGGAGAAAGGTGGACACAAGAAACGGCGTTGTTCAGATTAAAAGAATGGACAAAAATGGGTTTGACAGTTATCGGCATAGATGAAGCAGGTAGAGGACCTTTGGCAGGTCCAGTTGTGGCTGCTGCTGTTCTTTTGCCTTATGAACTTTTGTTTGCAGAGCCAAAAATTTTTCGTGACAGCAAGCAGTTGAAGCCAGAAGAGCGAGAAAAATTCTTTCATTTGCTCTTAAAACAGAGCGATGCAAAATTCGGGATTGGCAAGGCAACAAACGCCGAAATTGACAGTCTTAACATCCGTCAAGCATCCGCTTTGGCGATGAAGCGAGCAATTGCTAACTTGAAGCATCGTTTCCCTTCCCTTCAGGTTGATTTGGCTTTGGTAGATGGCGACTATTTGGGCGATTTAGGCATCCCATGCCATTTCATTCTTGATGGCGATGAAGTTTGCCCGATCATAAGTGCAGCTAGTATCGTTGCAAAGTTTGTTCGGGACAAGTTGATGATAGCATACGATAAGCGCTACCCGCAATATGGCTTCGCAAAGCACAAGGGTTATCCGACAAGAGAGCACATTGAAGCGCTCCGAAAATTCGGTCCTTGCCCAATCCATAGGCTTACTTTTTCGCCTGTATCAATGAATAGGCTGAGAGTAAAAAAATGCACATCCAGATAGTCGCTCTTTGATCAAAATTTGGTTGTTGCATCGGAAGATTGGGCTAACGAGAGAGCCAAAAATTAGGCACGATAAAGGCGTGAACCAAGAGAAATCCAAAATTTAACGAAGGTGTAGCATAGGCTTATCCCCTGACGCTAAACATAAAGTTTTTGGTTTGCAGCAATAAGGGCTGCTGACATAACTTCTTTGAGCGGAATTTTTCCTTCCAAAGCAATGCGACGGCAATCTTCAAATTCGGGAGCGATGTTGATAATTTGGTCACCAAACTTTGCCAACTTCACCCTAACAACTCCATAAGGTGTTTCAACCTCCATGAATTCGCGGAACAAGCACATACGCTCAACTTCTTGAACCCTGACTCCAAGTGTTGGAGTCTCGCTGAACAAAATTTGCATCAAAGTCGGCAAAGTTGCGGAATCGCACAAAACCGACAGAACAACTGCTGGTCTGTTTTTCTTCATTTGCACTGGCGTTACCCAGACATCTCTTGCACCTGCTTCAAAAAGCCTTTCCATCACGAACCCAACGAGTTCACCTGTGATGTTATCAAGGTTGGTTTCAATGACTGCTAACCTTTCACGCTCAAAAGCGAAACCATCTTGCATCTCTCCGATAATTACTCTGAGGACATTAGGAAAGGGCAAATCTCTTTTGCCAGCACCATAGCCGATTTTTTGCGGAGTGAAAGGCGGTGGCGTTCCGAAACTTCTCGCTAAAGCCTTAAGCAACGCCGCTCCAGTAGGTGTGACAAGTTCAGAATCAATGTCAATAGGGTAGGTTAGGATGCCGCAAAGGAGTTCCATCGTAGCAGGCGCAGGAACAGGCAATTCACCGTGAGCAATTTTCACCCTACCACGAGAAAAAGGCAAAGCCGAAGCATGAACTTCTTGGACGCCAAGCAAATTTAGAGCGTAAACAACACCAACTATGTCAACAATGCTGTCAACAGCACCAACCTCATGGAAATGAACTTCGTCAATACTTGTGCTGTGAACTTTCGCCTCCGCTTCTGCTAGCAAGCGAAAAATGCTAAGGCTTTGACTTTTCACTGCTTCAGGCAAACGGGAATTTGCAACGATGCTCTCAATGTCTTCAAGCCTTCGTTCAGGTTGATGCTCATCGGCGAGAACAGTCACAGAAGTTGAAGCGATAGTGCCTTTGCGAATTCGCTCAACTTTCAGATCCCAGCCACTCAAAGGCAGAGTTTCAAGCCCACTCAAAAGTTTATCAAGTGGCGCGCCTGCGTCTAAGAGCGCACCAAGTGCCATATCGCCGCTAATTCCAGCAAAGCAATCAAAGTAAGCAATCACCATGCCTTTCACCTCTATCGTGTTGTCAAAATTCAAAAAAACTCAAGTTGCCCATTAGGGCAAATTCTTTCCACTTTTCAGAAAAACATTGCCGTTGAACCGAAATTTGACTTTACCGATCATCGTCACTGACCGAACAAGTCGGCAAAAATCATTGCCAGCCACTCTTGAATTTTGTAGTCGCTGAAAAACCAAATGAGCACTCCGACTATCCAGAGCGAAACAACAATTTGAAGCCATAGTGGCTCTTGCGATTCTTTCACATGAGGTTCTTTCAGTTGAGTTATTGACTTCTTTCGCCGAGCCATTTTGGTTTCACCTTTTCAAAACAAACCTTTTCGCTGTAAACTTTGCCACAGTTTTGCACAACGATGTGATAGGTGACATTGCGTTTGTGTGGCTTTCGCTTGCTGTTCAAAAGTGTTTTGGGAAAAGGTTCTTAACGAAGCGAAAGAAAGAAGCGTAGATGTTATCGTTATCAAGTTGACGGCGAGAACCCATCAAGGTGAGCAGGAACGATGGTCTTCATGAGCGAAATGAAACAGGCAGAAGAAGCCATTTGAGACCTTGCAAGCAGATTGTTTGGGGAAGTCCACAAATTCGCCAATTTGTCGGCAAAGGGAGATTGGCTTGAAATCGCACTCTTAACTGAGCAATGGGACTCCAAAGCGAACCCTTTTGCTCCATCGGCAAAAGGCAAAAATCGCTATTAACCTTGATGCCTTTTAAGGTTTGGGTGAAGCGGATTTGTTGCGAGGTTTTAGGTATAGCAATCAGCACAGCCCAACCACTTTGCCAACGGATTAAACGCCAAACCAACTTTTGCCTGCTCCAACATCGCAAGACAAATCACCCCTCTTTGCCAGCCATCAAATTTTGAGGCTTGCCAAGTGCAAATCCTTTCCTTTCGCTTCATCCTTCAAAAAATCACCTTGCTTCCTTTTCCGCTTTCTCTTGATTGGGTTTCTCTGTTTGTTTAGGCTTTTCTGGCGGTGGTTTTTGTTCTTCCTTTTCCTCTTCTTCCTCCTCACGCACAATTAGTCGCCCTTTAATTGGCGGGCTAATATCAACTTCGTCCGTTTGAAGATTGATGACAATCTTAGGGCATTCAACTTCATGTCCTCTCTCTAAGTCACGCATCAGCACATTGCCTTCAATAGTCAAGATTTCTTCGCGGGTCAAATAAGTAACTTTATCCGCTTTACCACTGTATCGTCCCTCTTGTTCAAATTTGACATTTCCTATTGCTATCACCTTCCGTTCACGGTAATAGTATTCAGCCCTATCGCAAGTCATTTTTCCGCCTTCTTTGCGAACTCTTTCCCTTAGCCTTTCTTGCTTTTTATCCTTTTGTTCTTCAGGCTGTTTTCCAGACTGATTTTTACTCTCCTCTGCTTTCGGCTTTTCGGCTTCCTTCTTGGGTTTTATGATGACTTCAACAGGACCGAGGAAAACCGCTACTTTCTGCCTGTTGTCCATTTCGCCCTTTGGAGCAGTTGCGATGGTTTCTGGGTCTTCAAACTTTATGCCTTCAGGGATTTCAACTTTTTCGGTATCTTCATCGTAAATGGCTCGCTTGGCTGTAATGGTGTAATTTTCGCCCTCTTCAGTGATGACTACATCTTCAAAGAACCACTTTGGTGGCTTTCGGTTGACAATTTTATCCGTCCTAAAGTTGAGCAAACGCTGCTTCTTTTCTTCGGTTCTTTTATCCTTTTCGGGCTTTTGGTTCTGTTGGTTTTGGGCAACTTTTTGGAAGGAAACAGGTTGAATAGGCACGAGTAAACTTTCGGAGAAAACAGTCAACTGAACTGGAGGGAAGGCAATAATTTGGCGTGTTGTCAAGTTGGCTCGCACCATCGGGCAAATGAGCCTTGCCTTAGGTGTGAAAACAAGCACTTGCCCAAAAGCCTCAAGCACTGTTGTGTCAGGGTTATAGTGAACCTTGCGAACGAAAAATCTAATATCGCCAACTTGTCCCTGACCATCCCAAACTTCCAAAGAACGCTTCTTCTCGTGCCAAATGGCTTGTGTCACCTTACCTATTAGCATCTTTCCTTCTGGCAACTGAGCCTCAATTTGGATATTGCCTACTAAATTCGCTTCGCCAGTGTTAGTGTTATAAACGAGGGATTGAGCAGAAAACCAAAGCAACGGTTTGCCTTTCTCGTCGTAATAGATGGCTTTGCGAATACCTTCAGCATCTGCTTGAGTTTGATTTTTGTCAATAGTTATGACATCAACGAAAAGTTCCCACGATTTCCTCCCTTCCCTGAACAGAACGAAACCTTCAACTCCTTCCAAAGTTATGCCTGGCTTAGGCTTTGACTCTGGCTTTTCAACCTTAACCTCGGGTCGCTTGACAATTTCCTTTCCTTTCCATAGCCAGAAAACGAAAAAAACACTGATGGCAACGAGCAAAATCGTTGTGACCGTCAACCATTTTTTTAGCATCCTCAAACACTCCTGTTGGCTAAAATGCCAACGAAGTAATTAAAATTGTGGTGGAGGTGGCGGTTGAAAAGGAGGCTCTTCTGGCTGCGATGGTGGAGATGGAGGCGGAGACGGCGGAACTCCGCCGCCGCCACCACCACAACCGACTATGAAAGTTGCAGCAAAAATCAAAAGGCTAAGCAACAGGAATTTCCAAAGTTTCATTTTCGCTTACCTCCTTTTGAGTTGCTATTAAAATTGTGCCACACTCCTAAATGTCATTGAGCGCTGCCACATCGTTGGCTTTGGAAAATGATTGCTGACAATTTCTTGAACTCCAATTTAGTAGCCAAAGAGTTTCTCAAAGGGCATCCTATGGCTTGCTGAATTTTTCGGTTCGGTAGTAGCCAAAATTTTCAAGAAATGCCAAATAGCGTTATGCCACAAATCTTTTCGTTCTGCCTGATGCGTCATTCGCTAATTACCCAAAAACCACTTCAGAGATAACTGCTAACTTTGCGTTTCGTCAAAAGTCGGGGGAGGTGGTGGCAGCAGTATTGTTCCGCCAGTCCCACCATTCCCACCATTTCCACCAGTTCCGTCTGTTCCACCAGTTTTAGGAATTCCTCTGCACTCCTTTGCAACCGGGCAATAAGACTTTAGCAATGATTGAAAGGACGAGCAACAATATAGTCAAAAAGCGCATTATTGTTCACTTCCTTTGAGTTTGTCAACATCGTATCATTCTTTGCTTCAATCTGTAATTGGGAGATCAGTTGGCGGTCCTTCTTGACTCAAAACCATTTCAACAGTGAATGACAACCTCTGTTTCTGTGCCAATGTTAACTGAACTTGCGCATTCAAATAACCGTTAGCAGAAACGACAAGCATGTAAGTTCCAGGCGAAAGGTTCGGAAAGGCAAATTTCCCACTGCTATCAGTATTAGCCGAAGCAATTTCTCTGCCGTTCTGCTGTAATGATACAGTTGCATTGGCAATAGGTTGTCTTGTTCCTTTGTTGATAACTTGCCCGAAGATTCCTGTTATGAGTCCGTTTCCGTTGTTGTTACAACCAAACATCATTAAAGTGCCCAAAAGAAGCATTAAGGTTGTAACCCATCGCATCATGGTGAACCCTCCAAGCGAGCAAGGTTGAAGTCAACATTCAGCACAGCCACACCCTTTCGCACGATAACTTCTCGCTCGGCACTTTGGAAACCTTCAATGCTTGCCTTGACCAAGTATGTCCCTGGCGGAACCCAAAGGGCATAGTTGCCATCAATCGTTGTAGTTGCGACATCAACGACTAAATCGTCAATTTTTCGTTTCGCTTCAACCCTAACTCCGCTGTGGTTTGTTTCGCCTTGAAGAGTCACTTTGCCTGAAATGGTGAACGGCAAGGAAGGCAAATTGCCGGGGATGAACATGAAGATAAGCAGAGGGTCTCCGTTGATGAGTAAATTTTCGCTGAAGGTCAAAAACTGTGGATGCTCAATTCTGAGATTTTTCAAACCTGTTGGTGCGTCAGCAATGCTGAAATTACCGTTTTCATCAGTTGTCGTTTGTTTATCTTCCAGTCTTACTGTTGCCCCTGAGACAGGTTCGGAAGTTTCACCATTGACAACCCTTCCGCTGATCCTTGCTGTAGTGCCAAGCGGATAGAGTTCAAGGGTTATACTGTTGACATTTTCATCACCTCTGCGGATAAGCACAGTTTGGTAATTTCGTCCAGTTTGCAAGTCAAAAATTGTCAGGAAATCGGGATGGCGTGCGTAAATGCGAAATTCACCGCTTTCTGGCATGATACCACTGAGAAAGAAACTACCATCGGCAGCAGTGCGAATACGAACTGTTAAATCACCGACGAAAATAACCTCCGCATTGGGAATTCCACGCCCGCTGGTTTTGTCAACTACTCTGCCTCTCAGGCTGCTTGTGTTTGGTGCTGGCACAAGGTAAATAGGGTCAAGTTGGTTTGCCGAACCTGTGTTAATTTGCTGGTTTTCAATTAAGCGGGGCAAATAACCGTGCTTAAAAACGCTGATGGCGATTTGTATTACCTGGTTACTCGTGTCGGTAACAGGGACATTCACAGTAAAGCGACCGAGGCTGTCTGTGTATGTTGGTGCACTACCGTTTATTGTAACCCAAGCGTTCGCAATTGGTTTGTCTTCAAACAAAAGTGCCTCGTAAACTGTTCCGCTCACGGAAACAGTAGGAACAACAAGCCCAGGCAACTTTAACCCACCACATCCAGTCAAAGGAAAAAGCAAGACAAAAAGTGCAAGCGTGTAAGCGTGTAAGCGTGCAGGCGTGTAAGCGTGCAGGCGTGTAAGCGTGTAGGCGTGTAAGCGTGCGAGCGTTTTAGTTTTGACTCGTCCCTTGTCCCATGTCCCTTGTCCCTTCATTTGACCATCACCGTCCGAATTGCTTGCTGTTCACGACCAAGTTCATCACGGGCGCTGACCACGAACAAGTAAGCACCTAAAGGCAAAGGATTTCCTAATTGGTCACGACCATCCCAAAAAATAGTGAACGAGGGCAAATCTGTCACGAAAGTTTCTGCTAAAGTGCGGATAGTCCTGCCAGTTAAAGTCCTAACTTCGGCACGCAAGTGAGCAGGCAAAGTCAAAATCAATTTTGCAGCCAAACCACGACCACGCAAAGACTGAATTGAAAGGATTCGCAAAAGCGGTGTAGATGGAATTTCTCTCGCTTCAATGGCGAATTGTCTCGTTTCGCCCTTGAGAGGATTGAAAGTGTAACTGCTTTTGCCACGCAAGGAAAATCTTTCCCCTGTCGTCAAATCAGTCATCACAACCGCAATTGAACGAGGAAGTTGATTCAAACCTTGACAACTCAAAGTTACGGGAGTGTTATCGGGCAAATCAGATTTGACGATGAATGTCCACTTTAGACTTGACTGTTCGTTTCGGAAATCGTGAGCGACTGCTTCACCTTCGGAAACAAAAGCAGCCCAAACTGAATTTGCAACCATCGGCGGTTTTGAAATTTTGCTCGGTGAACGAAAACTTAAAGCGACACCAAACAAGTTTTCTGAATCCATAGGTGAGTTAGGAGCAGTGACTATTAAGCGAACCGACCAGCGAATTTGTTTTTCGTTAGCGACAAGTTCATTCTCACTTGTTTTCTTTGCTCGCCCCAAAAGAGAGCGCCCTCTTGACCAATTGAAGACCAACCTGACACCTGAAGCCTTTAGTGCCCTGATCCAAAAACCTTGCCATTGACGGACAGTTTGAGCCAGTTGATAGCCACGCGCTTTGTCCCAAACCCAAATTGCATTTTGAACCCAGCCCTTTCGTTCCGCTTCTGCCAACCCTACTGGATTTTCGTTTCCGAACACAACCAAAATTTCGCCGACAGGCAAGTCACGGGCAAAAGGATTGCCCACTTGATTAAAACCGCCGTAAAGCGGAATTTCGTAAGGTTGATCGCTTGGAATTGGTGTCCCTTCAACACGAATTGTTTTTTCACCAAGTAACTTAAGCCAGTAACCGACACCAGGCATCATTGGTGTTGTGATGCGTGGATAAAATTCGTATTTGAAATCGCCTACCCTTAGCGGATTCCAACGAGCCAGTAAAAGTTCATTTTCGGGAATGCCCAACGCCTCTGCTTCGTCAAAGGCTTTTGGCAAAAGTGGGGCAGTGAAAAGGTGAATGCCAGCAGGCAAAGTCACTTCCATCGTGACGAACAAGGGACGAGCGCGAAAAATCAGACAGTAAATGTCAAAGGCTGCATTGCGATACTCAACGGTTTCGTTGCCTTCCTCAACATGGCGAACTCGCAAACGATAAAGTTGGTAAATGTCAAGCCCTTGAGTGACAGCAAAGACGCTGCGATTGACCGAAACAGGTTGCAGTTCTGCCAATTCGTTAAATCGGATTTGAATTTGACCGCTTAGTGCATTGAGCACGCCACCAAAAATTGGATTTTCTTCCGGCTCTTCTCCACGAACCATGTAGGGGAAGGGGACAGTGAGAGCCAAACCGTTGACGAAAATATCAATGAAAATCAAGTTCGCTCCGCCAATGTTGAAAAACTGAGGCGCTATGAAACCTTCGCCGTCATAAATTTCAGCCTCGTTGCCCTCTTCAGCATAAAGGTCGTCGCTTTGGTCGTTGCGGTAAATGAGTTGAGCGATGCCGTAAAGGGGAAATTCGTTGCCATCTGAAGAAGTTCGGTAATAGTTTATGACCAGCAAAATTCCCATGTGCAGCGGGACGGCGAAAGCGTAAAGTTTCGGTCCGACTGAAACGCCAGTGTCAAGGACATACTGGCGACGATACCAATCATAAAAGCCCATGCCTTCAACTCTCGGGACAACTTCTCGCATCAAGTCAACGAGGGCAATTGTATCGCCACGAACCAAATTGACATTGGGCAAAGCCAAAAGCGCTTCGTTGAACAACCGAAAGCATTGTTGGTTTTCGGCAGCAACTTTAAGCCAAACGCTGGCGCTCATGGCAGTGCGCCAATATGCCATCGGTTGATAACCTGAAGGTGGCAAGAAAATTGGATTGCCCAAAGGGGGCTGATTGAGCAAATCATAAAAGGGCAAAACCCAAAGCGGGTCGCCGTGAATTGGGTCTTTGGGGTCAAACCTGCTCAACTCAGGGACACCTTGACCACGCAAACGAATTGCAGCAATCATCGCTGCCGCCCTTGCATGCCCTTCTTCCCAAGCAGGAAAACTCAGCATCAAAGAACCTCGGAAAGCGTGAAGGACTTGGTGAAGCAAATTGAACCAATCGTAGCCACGCTGCGGAACAAATTCAGGCAAACGAATTTCATCAGCAGCAGCGTTGTAAACTCCGCCATCTAAAGCCTCAAGGGCTTCATCCAAAACAATCGTCACAGTGCGAGTTGAATTTGGAGGCGAAGTTATCGGAGAACCGTAAATCTCTGTCAAGACAGGCATCGCTCGGGTCAGAAAATTTCGGATTTGCGCTTCAACGGTGGACGGAAAATTTTCAAAGCGAAATTGCAATGTGCCAGCACCATAGACTTGTCGGCTTCTTGAAGGTGAAAAATCTGTCGCAACGATTAAAGCATCAACCCCCAACTTTTGACCTTCCTTCCAATAGCCTTGCTGAATTAGCCAATCAACCAAACGAGGTTTCGTTTTGCGCAACTGCAAGTCAAATTCAAGTGCTCTTTGGCGACCAAGCAAACGGATTTGAGTTTTTGTCAAGTTTCTTGTGGGAACTCCTAAGGCTCCTACAACACCTCTCGCTTTGCCAGCAAAGGGACGAGTGTCTATGATTTGCCATGCCGTTTGAGCAGAAGCGACAGAAACAAAGGGACTGGAGACAAAAGATTGGGAAGTGATGAAAAAGGCGAAAGCACCAAAAGCAAAAACAATTTTCAAGAGGATTTGCCTAATCACTGGCAATCACCACCTTCCTCGCAGCGCTAACAGTAAAAGACTTCGCAACTTGCCATTCTCTTTCTTCTGAGCCGATAACGAGCCACCAATAAGTCTTGCCCTTGAGCAAAGGTGGACCGTCGTAAACTGCTTGAGTTGTCCCGCTAATTGCATCAGTGCTCCAAGTGGGCTTGGCAAAAAGCAAAGCATCAAGGTCACTGTAGAGTTGCACAAAGTAAAAGTTCACAGAACCGCCAACTGGCGTCCAACGAAATTGCAGTTGCGATTGAGCAACTTGAGCATTTTCCGCTGGCTCAATCAAGCGAATTGGTGGCAAGAAAGTTGTAAGGGCAGGCTCACTTTTCGCTGTTTCTTTGCTGTCAAGGGTAATTGCTGAGACGGCATAGCGGTAAGTTTGATTTGGCGTAAAATCAAAAGCAACATCTTCAGCGACCGTTTGTTCGGGTTCGTCAATCACGAGCCTAAGTTTCCAGCCAGTTGAATTGGGAATGCTTCGGTAAATTCTATATCCGAGCAGACCTTGAGATGGGATAGACAAGGGCGGTTCCCAAAAAACGCCAACGCTGCCGAAAAATCCAGTCGGGAAAAAGCGGGGAGAATTTTGAACTAATCTCACAGGTCGCTCAAGAATCTTTGCAGCAAAGTGATTGTATTGGCTAAGCAAGTTTGCCAAAAATTTGCGATAAAACTCTGTGCCTTTCATTTCAGTGCTTGCTATCCGACCACTGTTTTCTTCATCTTGCCAAAACTCCTTTGGAACAGTGTAAGCAATGGCATGGACTTGAGTTGGAGGTTGCAAACTGGGGAGTGCGCCCAATGGCTGCAAAAAGATTTCAATAAAAGCCCTTTCACCTTGCCGAACGATAACTTGAGTTTGGGTTGCTTGGTAGCCTTCTTTTCGTGCCACCAAAACCTGAGTTGCTGCTGGAATATTTTCAAGCCTGAATTGACCTTGACTATCGGTTAAAGCCTTTCGGCTTGTCAAAACGAAATCAAGTTCGGCAGCATAGTAAAGCACAGCGACTTGAGCATTGGCGATGGGCTTATTATCTGGCGATTTCACTGAACCTTCAACTGTGCCTATTAAATTTTCTGGGAAAACGACCAAAGAGACGAAAGTTCGCTTGCCTGCTTCAACGACAACATTTTCCACTTGACCTATCTCTCTTGAGCCTTCAACGCTGATTTCCGCAGTCACCGTGTAGGTATCAGGTGGAACAGGCGGAAATTGGAAAAGCCCAAATGCGCTTGAGCGAATTGTTGCTACGATGTTGCCTCGCCGGCTTCGTAAACTCAACAAAGCATGTCCAGGCGTAACACCAAATCGGTCGTAAACGACCCCACTCACCACTCCTTTGTTTTGAGTTTGAAGTGGAATGTGAACTTCAATTTGCTCTCCTGAAGGGACGAAAACAGTTTCGTAACTGGGCAAGAAACCTTTCATCTCAACTTTGATGGCGTGGCTTGATGGTGGGACAGAAATCGTTGCTGGCGTCGTTTTGCCTGTGTCAATGCCGTTAAGGAAAATTTTTGCACCTTGAGGTTCGGAACTTATGACTAAAATGCCGTTTTGTTCTCTTTCTTGTTGCAACCTCGCTTGAACGATGACAGCACCTTCCCTCGTTTTTTCAACCCATTGGTTCCAATCGTGAAAGCCTTCAACTTTCAAAGTGAGCAAGTGCGGTTCAAAGTCTGTCAAGGCAAGGGGCAAAGGAATTGGTTCAGTTCCCAACAAGTTTGACCTAAGTCCAGTTTGGCGACCGTCAAGCCAAATCTCCGCTGTTGGAGTTGACTGGACAGCAATTGTAAAATCCGAATTGTCAACGAGCGTCGGCTCATTTTGCCTTAATCCACCAGCCCCGCAACCAAGTTGAATCAATGCGAGAGCAACAGAAAGGGCTGATAGCAATTTGCGCATATTCTGTTTCGCTCCTTCGTTTCCGCCTAACATCTGAAATTATGGGCATATTTAGGTTACCCCATTTGCTTCAAGGCTAACACTCGGAAAGCCTTTTCTTTCAGGCTTTTAACTACCAAGTCCCAACCTGAATTGCCTTCGTAAGTTTATCGCCTTATCATTTGGGCTGAGGTGATAAAGTGTGAGAGCAGTCACTTTTGTGGCTTTACTTTTGTTGGTTTTGGGCAATTTGGTTTCAGTTCAAACTCCGAAGTTTCGTGACAGGTTCGTTTGGATTTTCGGTTGGGGACTGGGACAAGATGAGGATGTGCCACAAATTGTTTCTGTGATAGAAACGGCTGCAAAACATGGCTACAATGGTGCAGTCTTATCCGCTGGGCTTGATAGCCTTTGCAAAAGAGATGAGGCTTATTTTCGGCGATTGGAAGAAATCAAGCGCTCTTGCGAACGCTTAAGACTTGAACTCGTCCCTTCAGTTTTCTCCATCGGCTACGGCGGTGGCATTTTGACTCACAACCGCAACTTGGCTGAAGGTTTGCCTGTTAAGGATGCTTTGTTCGTTGTCAAAGGCAATGAAGCCGTTCATGTCCTTGACCGAGCAGTTCAAATTTTCAATGGCGGTTTTGAAGAATTTGAGGGCAACAGGTTGAAAGGATTTGCTTTTCACGACCAACCTGGTGAAGTCAGTTTCGTTGACAATCAAATCAGGCGAAGTGGTAACTCATCAATAAGGTTTGAAAACTTCACTGCCAACCCGCACGGACACGGACGAATCATGCAGGAAATTTTTGTCAAGCCCTTTAGATGCTACCGAATGAGCCTTTGGGTCAAAACGGAAAATTTGCAACCTCAAGGTTGCTTTAGGCTTTTGGTGCTTGTTGGCGACCAAGAGTTAGCGCCACGAACTTTCAATGTCCCAACGACAAGCGATTGGCGCAAAGTTGTGATGATTTTCAACAGCCAAAAGCACGAGCGAGTGCGAGTTTACGCCGGAGTTTGGGGCGCTCGCTCGGGCAAATTCTGGCTTGACGATTGGACAATTGAAGAACTCGGTCCGCTCAATGTTCTGCGTCGTCCCGGAACTCCAGTTGTCGTCAAGAGCGAGGACGGAAGTGTCGTTTACGAAGAGGGCAAAGATTATGCTCCGCTTGTTGACCCGAACTTTCACCTTTGGACGAATTTTGACAGACCAGCACCGAACATCAAGATTTTGCCTACAAGCAGAATCAAAGACGGGCAAAGGTTGAGAGTCAGTTGGTATCACCCGATGCTCATTTACGAAAGTCAAGTGACCGTTTGCATGGGCGAACCTGAGGTTTACGAGATTTTTGAACACGAAGCAAAGTTGCTTTGGGAGCGGTTGAGATATCGCAAAGTTTTGCTGAACATGGACGAAGTTAGGATGGGTGGAACTTGCAAAGCCTGCGAGGGCAAAAACATGGCTCAACTTTTAGGCGAGTGCATAACTCGTCAAGTGAGAGCATTAAGGCGACACAACCCCAAAACGGAAATTTATATTTGGTCGGACATGCTTGACCCAAACCACAACGCACGACCGAACTATTACCTCGTTGACGGCGATTTCACCGGTTCGTGGAACTTTGTGCCAAAAGACTTAATCATCGCCGTTTGGGGCGGCGAGCCGAGGGAAAAAAGTTTGCGGTTTTTCGTTGAGCGAGGCTTCCGAGTTTTGATTGCCTGCTACTACGATGCGCCAAACCTTGACGAAGTTAAAGGTTGGCTTGAACTTGCCAAAACTTTTTCTCGTCCCCCGTCTCGCATCCCTCGTCCCGGTCAAGTGCTCGGCTTCATGTATACGACTTGGGAGCGAAAGTATGAATTGCTTGGCGAATTCGGAGAATTGGTTTGGGACAGGTGAAGGTCGCTCTTCACTTCATAGTTTGTTGGTGCTTTGTATTCATGCCACTGGTTTTAGCCAGTGGTTGGTGACGAATTTATGAACGCTGAATTTATTTGGCGAAAATTTTCTTGGCAAAAATTATAGGGGCAAGCAAAGCCTGCTTGAAAAAGAAAATCGGGCGAGTTTCACCTGTCCCTACTTTTGACCAACAACCTTTTGAGTGTAGAGAGATGAATGTTTTTGTTAGATTGCAAATTTGACAGTTTACTTTGCATTCAGTCGGACACAAAGGGGTGTGAGTTCTTTGAAGCCAATGACTTACCAAGAAGCGGGTGTTGATGTTCGCGGTGAGCCAGAAGCATTGAAGCGTTTAACTTCGGTATTGAAGCCGACAGCAAACTTTTTGCCTGTTGGCAAATTAGCCCTTGGCATCGGATATTTTGCTGCCGTCGTTCAAATCACTGACGAACTCGCCATCGCAATTTCAACCGATGGTGTGGGGACGAAACTTTTGGTCGCCGAGATGCTTGACAAATATGACACTGTCGGGATTGATTGCGTTGCGATGAATGTCAACGATGTTTTGTGCGTTGGCGCAACGCCAACGATTTTCGTTGATTACCTTGCGGTTGAGAAACTCAATCCTGATGTTGTTGAGCAAATTGCTTTTGGGCTTGCGGAGGGCGCAAAACAAGCTGGTGTTGCAATCGTTGGCGGAGAGTTGGCTCAAATTCGTGAGATGATAAGGGGAATTGAAGAAGGCAAAGGTTTTGATTTGGTTGGGACATGTGTTGGTTTCGTTCATCCGCAGAAAATCATCGTAGGTCAAAACTTGCAAAAAGGCGATGTGGTCGTTGGGCTTGCGAGCAACGGAATTCACAGCAACGGCTTGACCCTTGCGAGGCGAATTTTCTTTGAGATCGCAAAATGGTCTCCAAATGAATTTGTCCCTGAATTTGGATGCACTGTTGGCGAGGAGTTGCTCAAGCCGACGAAAATTTATGTTAAGCCCGTGCTTGAGTTGATGAAGCAAGTTCACACCAAAGCGTTAGTGCATATAACAGGTGGCGGATTTTTGAACCTTTTACGAGTTCAAATGCCGTGCGAGTTCGTGATTAATTCGCTGCCAAAAATACCGCCGATTTTTACAACCATTCAAAAGTTAGGACAAGTGCCTGATGAAGAAATGTTTACGACTTTCAACATGGGCATTGGATTTTGTGTGGTCGTGGCTTCTGAAGATGCCGATAGAACCCTCGCTATTTTGTGTTCGCAAGGTGAGCAGGCTCAAATCATCGGACAAATCGGTGAAATTGGAGAGAGGAAGTTAAGGGTGTTGGAGTTTGACTTAGAGTTGTCTTTAGGTTAAAGGCTCTTCGCTCTAAGGTTTTCGGCGATAAAGTTCCCAATCAAAGTTGCAAAGTTCAATGATGGCTTGTGATAGTTCTTGCCTATGAACTTGCTTCTGACTTGACCGAAAAATTTACTGCGATGTTTCCGTATAAGGCTATTTCACGCTGCAAAAGTTAAAGAAAGGGACGCACTGAAGTGTTAGAGACTTCAGAACTTAGAGCAGATATTGCTTATCTTGACTTTGAGGTTAAACTGTGTAAAACTAAACATCCAGCAGCAGGGGTGATTCCTTTGAGAAAATTCGTGAGAAAAGGTCAGACGATAACTGAATACTTTTTTGCCGTCTCACTAATAACGCTTGCAACAATATTGGCTTTGACAATTTTCGGGGAAGGCGTAGGCAACCGCTACAGTAACATTTTGAACGGATTGCCATTCCCATAGGCGATAGTGAGAACTTTGCGCTTTCTACCGTGGCGACCAACCTTCATACTTGCCCTTCCCACGCCTCAATTTGTATCGGGCGATGAAATCTTCCAAAACCTCAAGTGCTCTCGCAACCATTAGCCGATGGCGCAACTCTTTAGGCTTAACCTTTCTGTCAAGTTGAGATAACAAGCCGAAGTTTATGTTCATTGGTGCAAAATGTTTAGGGTCAGCAGTCGTGATGTAACGAGCCAATGCCCCAATTGCAGTTTCTGGCGGAAATTGAAGGGGTGACTCACCTAAAATCAAACGAGCAGCGTTTATACCTGCAACTAATCCTGAAGCAGCAGATTCAATGTAGCCTTCAACGCCTGTCAATTGACCAGCAAAGAACAAATCACTGCGACCCTTGAACTGGTAAGTCGGATGCAAAGCAATCGGGGAGTTGATGTATGTGTTTTTGTGGATGTAACCGTATCTCAAAAATTCGGCATTTTCAAGCCCTGGTATGAGCCTGAAAACTCTCTGTTGTTCGCTCCATTTCAAAGTCGTTTGGAAACCGACCAAATTGAACATCGTCATTTCGGCATTTTCGGGTCGGAGTTGAACGACTGCAAAAGGTCTTTGACCAGTTTTTGGGTCTATCAAGCCAGTTGGACGGAGCGGACCGTAAGCGAGGGTCAAATAGCCACGCTTTGCCATCTCTTCAACGGGCAAGCAACCTTCAAAAAAGATGGCTTTTTCAAATTCGTGAGGTTCATGTTGTTCAGCAGCAATTAGCGCTTCCCAAAACTTGCGATATTCGTCTTCAGTCATCGGGCAATTAAGGTAAGCAGGTTCGTCACGATAGCGGGAGCCCCAAAAGCATTTGTCATATTCAATAGTTTCGGCATCAACGATGGGCGAAACAGCATCGTAAAAGTAAAGAAAGTCTGAGCCGATCAGTTGGCGGATTTTTTCCGTGAGGGCATCGTGGGTCAAAGGTCCTGTAGCGATGATGACTGTTTCTTCTTGCGGTATTTCCGTGACCGCTTCTCTGACAACTTCAATGAGCGGATGGCTTTCTATTGCATCAGTGACCAATTGAGCAAATTTTTCCCTGTCAACAGTCAATGCTCCGCCACCGGGTAACGCTGCTTGGTCGGCGCAGCGAATTATAAGAGAGTCAAGACGCCTCATTTCTTCCTTCAACAAGCCTGCTGGCTTATCAATCAAATCGCTTCGCAAACTGTTGCTGCAGACCAATTCTGAGAGTTTTCCTGTTTTATGGGCTGGCGTCATTATTTTTGGTCTCATCTCATAGAGCACAACTCTTATGCCGAAGTTAACTGCTTGCCATGCTGCTTCACACCCTGCCAAACCGCCTCCGATTATAGTCAACGAGTCTTTCAGTTTCATTCCCACATAGGTTCACCTCGTTGGGTTGAAAGGGACATATGAATTTGAAGTTCCCAAGACGACTTTTCTTGTCACCTTAAATTTTGCGATGTTTGCTCCTATTCATTTTTGCAATGGTGAGGTTATTAGGGTTGATGGAGTTGGGACATTTTCAATTACGAACTTGCCCCATCGGTCAGGTGCAATTTCGTGTTCTCTCGTCTCCCCATTTCGTTCAATTTTGACGAGCAAGCGTTTGATTTCCGAGGGAAGCCAAAAGCCAATTGTCACTGTTCTCGCTGGCGAAGTTCCCAGTCTCAATTTGAATTCATTGGTGTTTTGGCTTTCAGCAATGACTTCAACAGGTGGGTTCAAATCGGCGATTGGCTTTAAAAACATCCAATCGTGCGGACGAAGATTCAAAACAACCTCTTGCATTAACGGACGCATTCTGACTGGTCTGACAAAGGCATTTGTTATGGCGTAGAAAATCGGAGTCTGCCAAACTAATCTGACTTGCTGGTGAAAACTTGTTGGGTTAATAACCAAAATCCCTTTGTTCGTCTCGCTAACCCAAATTGGAGGCATGAAGGAATTAGTGACAAGCCTCAACGGCGAACTACGTTCAAGCAAAGAACCGTGAAACAAGTCAAAGCCAAAGTCCATCGGAGACCAAAGCGTCCACAAAAAAGTTGAAGCGAAAATAGCAAAGCCTCGCTTGTAATTGTTAATCAGAACACCCGCTCTTCCTGTGATTGGAAAAGTCCTTCTCTCTCTGCCTTGCTTCTTAAAACCTCCAATTGTCCCTGTTAAAGCCAGCGATGCCCAAAAATGCGCCTTTGTTGTTGGCACAAAACCTAAAACGAGACCAAACGCTCCTTTCGGTTTTCCGAAATTAAATCCTCTGGGTATATTTGCAAACAAAGAGTGAGGATTAACGACTACCATGTTAGCCCTAACGCTCGGACCAGCGACAAAGCCTGCCATACCTGTCAAGCCAAACAAATCCATTATCGTTGGCGGAAAAGTTTGAAAGGGCGTATTTGCCTGAAAGGCTGCAATTCCCAAGTCAGCAACAACAATTCCACCATTGGCGACAAATTTAGCCAAGTTGGCTTGCATTGCTGGCTCAAGATAAGCGGCAACAGGAGCAAACAAAACTTTGTATCGGCTCAAAATTTCTGGCGTCAACTCAAAAGGTGTTATTGAGTCAACTGTGCCGTAAGGGTTGAAGCGAAGAGAAAAGAAAAGAGACGCCGGTTCATCAAAACTCAATCTTATTGGATTGGCTTGAATGTCATTAGCGATGGCGAAACCATAGAGGGAAAAGCCCTGAAAATCCATGACACCTTCGCCAAAGGGTGTATAAAGAATAGCAGTGCGAGTGTTAGGTATTGCGTCTGGCGGAATTTCGTATTGAATTCGCTTCACCAAAGCAGTGATGTTGTCCCTGACGATAGGTTTAGCCTCAATTGTTTCCCAACTTTTGAAGATGGCACCCTTTGCACCCATTGCTATTGAAGCCATTGTCCACCTGATCAAACCTTCAGGCGCAATTATCTGACCTTCCTTCAATTTCGTTGTAAGCATCGGAATAACGATGAAGCGACCGCCTCGTCTTGCAATAGCGACAGCATGACAATTGTGACCTTGCCAATCTGCTTCAGCCCTTTCTGGCGATATGTAGGGAATGGCGCCTTGATAATCTAAAGTCACAACGGCGAGGCTGCGATAAGTCGTTAACGGACCAGCAAAAAGCAAATGTTGAGGATTGGGGTCACGGATACGAACCTCTCTTGCCCATAGGGAAAGCAAATTTTGTAAAGTTGTCCAGCGGTAAAGAGCAACATCAAAGGATGGGCGACCGTAACTCAAAGGCGAGTTTTCGTCATCCAAATGCATCGCTATCACTTGAGGAATTTGCCACGAGTTTACAGGAATTCGCCAAAACTTGCTGAGATTTTCCAAAGTTTGGTATTGGCTTTGCAAGAACGAAGCAAAACCTTCATCATCGTAACTTATGGCTTCGTCAACTTCTCGCCCAAGTGCGTAACCGAGCAATTTTGCTCTGTTACTGAAATGAGGGATGACAGTGTTTAACCAAAGGCGAAGCCAAGTCAAGTAAGCGTTGTCAAAGGGTGAGCATCTCATACTTTGCCTCATTGCTGCTGGCGGACGCAAATCTAAAGCGATGATGTAAGGCAAATTTCTCTTGTCGGCTTCATCTAACAGTTGGTCGTAATCGCTAAAGTCGCTATCAGGTCGGTAAGGAATTTCAACCCAAAGGACATTCATCCCTGCCCTCTGGTAATCATCCAAATCTTCAGGTCTTTGAACTCCTTCTGCCAAAAAGAACCAACTAAGCGTTTGAGCCGAAGCGTTGAAGGCAAAAGCCATGAGCAAAACAGTGCACCATCGCCACATCAAACATCACCGTCGCATAATCTATGGAAGGTCGGAAAGCATCAAAATTGCAAATAAAACTTTAACTTGCGCAGGTGATGTCCGCTCATGTTGCTTCAAGAGCAAATTTTCACTTCCGAATTTGACCGATGGCTCAAAATTTCTTGGGACGGCTTTGTAGTTCACTACGATGAAATTGGCACAAAGGGCGGAAACAGAAAGGCTTTCACCAAAGCATTTTGCAGAAACTTGCAAAGAGCCTTGATTGGCTTTGATGCCAAAGTTCAAAACCTTTTTGACCATCTTTTGGTTTTCGTTCCACAAGACAAATTCCTTGAAGCACTTTTGTCAGCAGCAAAAGTTTTTGGAACTGCCTATGTTGCGCCTGTGAGAATTTTGCCCCAATCCGTTGATGAGGCAATCAAAGCAGCCGTTCAAACTTACAATCTCCTTGCTTCCGAGAAAGAAACTTTTGCCATAAGGGTTCGCAGGGTTGACAAAACTTTTCCATTCACTTCGCAAGAACTTGAGAGTTTAATGGGTCAAAGGGTCGTAGACATGACAGGTGCGCTCGTTAATTTGAGTGAACCGAATATTTTGATTTCCTTCCGAATTTATCCAGACCGAATTTATCAAATGGGACCGAAAATTCAAGGTGTTGGTGGTTTGCCAGTGGGAGTTACGGGAAAAGTTTTGGCTCTCATCTCAGGAGGCATTGACTCACCTATCTCCGCTTGGCTCATAATGAGGCGAGGTTGCTCAGTTGACTTCCTTCACTTTCATGCCATGCCAAACAACGAAGAAGCAGCAGCAGGTAAGGTTAGGGATTTGATTGAAAAAATTGTCACTCCTCAAGGGACATCCACTCGCCTACTCCTCATCCCTTACCACACATTTCAATTGGCTCTGCTGATGAGTAAAGTGCCACAGCCTTTAGAATTGGTGCTCTTTCGTCGGTTTATGTTAAAAGTTGCCAACAGAATAGCGAAAGAAAAAGGGCTTCAAGGGATAGTCACAGGTGATAGCCTTTGCCAAGTCGCTTCGCAAACTATGGAGAATTTGGCTGTTATTGACAATGCCTCTGAATTACCTATTTTCCGTCCCCTTTTGACTTATGACAAGCGTGAAATCATCACCCTTGCCCAAAAAATTGGAACTTATGAACTTTCAATTCAGCCTTACAAGGACTGTTGCTCACTGATTGCCCGTCATCCAGAAACCAAAGCAAAGTTGAGCGAAGTGATTGAAGCAGAAAAATTGCTGCCAATTGAACGACTTATTGAAATCTCTCTCAGTGAAATGGCAGTTTTGAATATTGGAGAAGATAAAGCCCGAAAGCCCTCGCCATAGCCAACAATGATTTCAGATTTCAGGACTTACTCAGTTGGCGCTGTCTTGTAAGGGCAGACGACAGTTTGTCTGAAAGACCATTGCAAAAATTAGCATTTCGGGCGGATTTATTCCGACCTTACGATTTTCTTTTACGCAAAATTGTAGGGACAGGCGAAGCCTGTCCGCAAAAAATCAGCGGATTTCAACCGCTCTGCTTTCAACTGCGTAACTTCTGGGTTGATCAAACTAAGCGACACTGCTACTTTTTTCTGGCAAAATTTTTCTTGGAAGACTAACACAAAGGCAAACTCGCCCTTAGTTGGCATACATAGGAACGGAAGGTGAGCAAGTTTGAAAGTGGCAACCGAAACTGTAGAATTGTTGAGCCGATTGGAAGAATGTCGTCAGAAAGTTGATGCTGCTTTAGATGAGTGGATGCCTAAAGAAAACGAAATCCCATCAGTGCTCCATAAGGCAATGCGATACAGCGTTTTCGCTGGTGGCAAAAGGTTGAGACCATTTCTTGTGCTTGAGTGTTGTAAGGTTGTGGGTGGCGACGAAGATAAGGCATTGCCTGCAGCATGCGCCGTTGAAGTTTTGCACACCTACACTCTCGTTCATGACGATTTGCCATCAATGGACAATGACGATTTCAGGCGTGGCAAACTCACTTGCCACAAAGTTTTCGGCGAAGGCATGGCTATTCTCTGTGGCGACGCTTTGCAAACTTTCGCTTTTGAACTGATGGCAACGAAATTGCCAGAACAAGGTGTGCCAGCAGAAGTTGCGCTAAAATGCATTGCTACACTCGCCCACGCTGCTGGGTCAAAATGGCTCATCGGCGGTCAAGCCCTTGACATAAGCGAACAGTCAGAAGGCTATTCAGACAGGTCACCTGAAAAAGTTTTGCTAATCCACGAACGCAAAACTGCTGCACTGATTCAAGCCTGTTGTCTCATCGGAGGCTTAATTGG